>JANYBE010000430.1 GCA_025360945.1 Rhizobacter sp.
CTCATCCTCTTCGGCAATGGCCGGCAGGGACAGGACGTCCCACGGCTCCTGTTCCTGAACGTGGCCGACCAGGTCGTCCATATGCAGCCGCTGCATGATAATGACGATGGCGCCCTTTTCCTTGTTGTTGAGGCGGCTGTAGAGCGTTCCGTCATACCAGTCGTTGACGCGCTGGCGCTGCACGTCGGATACCGCTTCTTCGGGCTTGAGCGGGTCGTCGATGATGAGCACGTCCGCCCCGCGCCCAGTCAGCACGCCGCCTACCGACGTCGCCAGTCTGAACCCATTGTCGCTGGTCACGAACTCCTGCACGGTCTGTTTCAGGGCGGACAGGCGCGTCGGAAACAGCCGCTGATACCAGGCGCTGGACATGACGCTGCGGCTGTCCAGGGCGAGTTTGTCGGAGAGGTCCTGGCCGTAGGTCACGGAGAGGATCTGGGCACTCGGATCGTGCCCGAGCCAAAATGCGGGCAGCGCGATCGAGGCGGCAATGGACTTGAGGCTGCGCGGGGGGACATTGATGATCAGGCGTCGAATCTCGCCGCGGCGTACCGCGTCGAGCTTCGCCGCCATGAGGTCGATATGCCAGTTCGGAAGGTAGGACGTTTGCGGGTTGAGTTGCACAAAGCAGCGGTGGATGAAGGTACTGAAATCCCGGCGCAGCAGTGCATCCAGATGAGTCTTGTCACGTTTCATCATTGTTCTCCGTTAAGGTCTGACGCAAGGAGGCCAGAATGCTGGTCATGACCTGTTCTTCCGCGTCATCGAGTGCATCGGTAGGTTTATCCTGCGCGGCATGGCCCTCTTCCAGGATGTGCAGCACGCTTAAGGTCTGTTGCCGCGCCCGGCCATCGCCGGATATGGCCTTGTTGACCATCTGCGTGACCAGGGCCTCGAGCTTGCTGATGGTGCGGCGCTCGCCGTTGTCATTCACGACCACCTTGTCCCTCAACGCAATCTCCAGGACGGTCGCGAAATTGGGCGTGCCCTTGGGACGGCCGCGCGGATTGCCGGAGCGACCTTTCTGGAATTGCGCCGCCTTCGGGGGTTTGGCGTAGCCCACGGCGTAGCGTTTTTTAAGCGGTGTGCGCTCAGCCATGACGGCCTCCGATCTTGGAGGCAAGGGTGTCGAAATAGCGGTTCGTGCGCGCATGGCGCGCACGCTGTCCCGTCCATTTCTGCCAGCGCCGGATGGCGGTATCGACGTAGCGCGGATCGATCTCCATTCCATGGCAGATGCGCCCTACCCGCTCGGCTGCCATCAGCGTCGTACCTGATCCCAGGAAGGCGTCGAGCACAATGTCGCCGCGCTTGCAGCAGTCCAGGATCGCATCCGCCACCAGGGCCACTGGTTTCACCGTCGGGTGGAGCGCCAACAGGTTGCCCTCGTCGGTCGTGCGACCGATCGAGTTCATGCCGGCATAGCGCCACACATTGCTGCGATAGCGGCCGTGCTTGCCCAGCTGGATATTGTTCCGGTGCGAGGCGCTGCCGTGCTTGAACACGAAGACCAGTTCATGCTGGCTCCGGTAGAGCGAGCCCATGCCGGCATTGTCCTTGGCCCACACGCACATATTCTTCAACTCCTGGTAGACCGCCCGGCCTGCGCTCAGGAGTTCGAAGATGTGCCCCCAATCAATACAGATAAAGTGCAGTGCGCCATCGGTACTGAAGCGCGCCAGCAGCCTGCACGCCTGGGTCAGAAAGGCGATGAATTCGGTCTCATCCATTTCGCCGGCCGCCATGGCAAACTCCCGGTGCCGAACGGCCCCCAGTCCGGTGGCGTGGCCGTCTATCCTGACGTTGAACGGCGGATCCACGAAGACCAGGTCGGCCTTTTTTCCAGACATCAGTACTGCGTAAGACGCCTCGGTCAAGGCGTTACCGCAATATATAGAGTGTGGACCGAGCGACCAGATATCGCCCGGTTTCGACACCGGCTGCGCCGTCATATCGGGCAGAACGTCTGCAGGATCATCGGCCCCGTCCGGCGCGGCGGTGAAGCTTACAGGATCAGAGGCCCTCGATCAGGAGGTCTATTTCACCGACTTCGAAGCCAGTGACCTCGAGACTGAAGTCCAGGTCGGCGTCGGACAAGGCCTTAAGCTGCTCTCCGAGCAGGCGGTCATCCCAGGCGGAATTTTCGGTGAGCCGGTTATCGGCAATCAGGTAGGCCGCGGCTTGCTCTTTCGTCAAGTGCGACAGGCAGATACACGGAACCTGATCGATACCTGACAGCCGGCAGGCAAGCACGCGTCCGTGGCCGGCAATGACGTTACCATCCTCGTCGATCAGTACAGGGACATTGAACCCGAAGGTTTCAATGCTTCGCGCAATCTGCTGGATTTGTCTCTTGCCGTGGATGCGCGGATTGGCGGGATTGAGTTTGAGGTCGTCGACCGCGCGGTAGACGACAGCGAGCCGCTGCGGGCGCTCAGGTAAACCGCGTGGGCGGGCACGAGTACGTTTCTGCATGATGTGGGTCTCCTGAAAACGCGCTTTTGATCGCGTGACCCACAT
>JANYBE010000480.1 GCA_025360945.1 Rhizobacter sp.
ATCAGCGTGAAGTCGCTGAGCGGTTCGCGCGCCAGCACCGTCTTCATCGTCGACAGGATCGGCGTCACGCCGCTGCCGCCGGCAATGCCGACATGGTGGCGGCGCGCGGTCGGTTCGATCGGCACGAAGAAGCGGCCCTGCGGTGCCATCACACTGATTAAATGGCCGGGGCGCAAGTGCTCGTTGATCCAGTTCGAGAACACACCCCCCTTGACCTTGCGCACTCCGACGCGCAGCTCGCCGTCGTCCACGCCGGCACAGATCGAATACGAGCGGCGCAGGTCAGCGCCATCGATCTCGGTGCGCAGCGTGAGGTATTGGCCCTGCGTGAAGCTGAAGACATCGCGCAGATCGGGCGGCACGTAGAACGCGACGACGACCGCTTCGGCGGTGTCGGGCATGACCTCGCGCACGCGCAAAGGGTGAAAGATGACGCTCATGGCGAGCCTCTCGATTGAATTCTAGATGGGCTTGAAATGCTCGAACGGCTCTTGGCACGCGAGGCAGCGCCAGGTCGCCTTGCACGCGGTGGAGCCGAAGGCGGCAAGGCGTTCGGTGCCATGGCTGCCGCAGCGAGGGCAGGCCAGCGCGACGGTCTTCGCGGTGCGCGGGAAAAAGCGGATCGGGACTTCGGCGCTCAAAGCCGGGCCGGGGGGCACGATGCCGTAGGCGAGCAGCTTGGCGCGCCCCTCGGCGCTGATCCAGTCAGTCGTCCATGCCGGCGCGCGGCGCAGCGTCGCGCGTGCCGGGCCGAGGCCGGCGGCAGCTATCGCTTGAAGGACGTCATGCTCGATGACTTCTGTCGCGGGGCAGCCGGAGTAGGTGGGCGTCAGCACGATCTCGAGCAAATTGTCGTGGTCGATCACGTCGCGCACGATGCCGAGTTCGCAGACCGACACTGCGGGCACCTCGGGGTCGAGCACGGTCGCGAGCACGCGCCACGCGGCATCGACGCGCGCGTTGCTCGCGATTTCGGCGATCACCACACGCCCCCCGGATAGCTGCGTTGCAGGTGCTGCATCTCGGCGAGGATGAACCCCATGTGCTCGCTGTGCACGCCGCGCGTGCCGGTGCTGCGAAAGGACGTGTCTTTCGGCATGATCAGGCCAGCCTCGTCGAAGACGGCTGTCATTTCGGCGAGCCACGGTTCTCGCAGGTCGGCGAAGCTTGGGCCGAGGCCGGCTGCGTGTGCCGCGGTGTCGACCGCGTCGCACTCGAACAGCTCGGCGCTAAAGCGCCAGACCGCGGCCAGCGCGTCGTCGATGCGGCGACGCGATTCGGCCGTACCGTCCGCGAGGCGCACGACCCAGTCGGCGGCATGCTGCTGGTGGTAGCGCGCTTCCTTAACGGCCTTGCCGGCGATGGCCGAGACTTCCGTGTCGCTCGACGCCTGCAGTCCCTCCCACAGCAGCTTGGCCCATGTCGCGACGATCAGGTTGCGCAGCACCGTGAACGCGAAGTCGCCGCGCGGCAGTTCGGCAATGGTCGCGTTGAAATAGTCGCGCTCGTCGCGCAGAAACGCGAGCTGGTCTTCGTCATGCCCCGCGCCTTCGAGCGCGCCGGCGTGCGTGAGCAGCGCGCGCGATTGGCCGACCAGGTCGAGCGCCATGTTCGCGAGCGCGATGTCTTCTTCGAGCACCGGCGCGTGCCCGCACCATTCGGCCAGGCGCTGCGCGAGGATGAGCGCGGTATCGCCGACGCGCAGCAGGTACTGCACTTCGGGGGCACGTTTGAGTTGGATGGACTGTGTCATCGCGGGCTCACATGTGGTCGAGCGACTTCGGCAGCTCGTAGAAGGTTGGATGCCTGTAGACCTTGTCTTCCGCCGGGTCGAAGTACATCGCCTTGTCGCCCGGGTCGCTCGCCACGATCTGGTCCGAGCGGATCACCCACACGCTCACGCCTTCCTGGCGCCGCGTGTAAACATCGCGGCCCATCTGGAGCGCCATCTTGGCGTCGGCGGCGTGCAGGCTGCCGCAGTGCTTGTGGTCCAGCCCGGCCTTGCTGCGAACGAACACTTCCCACAGCGGCCATTCGTTCTGAGTGGTCGTCGTCATGCTGCTTCCTTCAATGCTTGCTTGTTCGCGTGTGCGGTCGCGGCTTCGCGAACCCACGCGCCGTCGTCCCATGCCTTGACGCGCGCGGCGAGCCGTTCGCGGTTGCACGGCCCGTCGCCGGCGAGCACGCGCTTGAACTCGCTCCAGTCGATGGTGCCGAAGTCGTGCGATTGGCGCGCCTCGTTCCACTTCAGATCGGGGTCGGGCAACGTCACGCCGAGCAGCCTGGCCTGATCGACGGTCGCGTCGATAAAGCGCTGGCGCAGCTCGTCGTTCGAGACGCGCTTGATGCCCCAGCGCATCGACTGCGCGCTGTTCGGCGACTGGTCGTCCGGTGGCCCGAACATCATGATCGAGGGCCACCACCAGCGGTTCACCGCGTCCTGCACCATGTCCTTCTGCGCTGGCGTGCCGTGGGTCATCATCGTCAGCAGCGCCTCGAAACCCTGGCGCTGGTGAAAGCTCTCCTCCCGGCAGATGCGGATCATCGCGCGCGCGTACGGCGCGTACGAGCAGCGGCAGATCGGCACCTGATTCATGATCGCCGCGCCGTCGACCAGCCAGCCGATCGTGCCCATGTCGGCCCAGCTCAGCGTCGGGTAGTTGAAGATCGAGCTGTACTTGGCTTTGCCGGTGTGCAGCGCGTCGAACAACTGATCGCGCGAGGTGCCCAACGTCTCGGCGGCCGCGTAGAGGTACAGGCCGTGGCCGCCTTCGTCCTGAACCTTCGCAAGCAGGATTGCCTTGCGCTTGAGCGTGGGCGCGCGGCTTATCCAGTTGCCCTCGGGCAGCATGCCGACGATCTCAGAATGCGCGTGCTGGCTGATCTGGCGCACCAGCGTCTTGCGGTAGTGATAGGGCAACCAGTCCTTCGCCTCGATGAAGTCGCCGGCGTCGATGCGGGCATCGAAGCGCTCCTGCAGCTGCACCTCTTCGGCAGAGCGCAGCGACTTCGGCGCTTCGTCCTTGCCCATCGTATCCATGGCTTGCGTGTACATGTGGTCGTCTCCTTGGGAGTTGAATCCGGTGTCGTCAGTACGCGAGTTGTCGGCTCGATTCGATGTAGCCTTTGAGCTCGGCCGGCGTCAACCATTCGCCCTTGCAGCCGAAGTCGACGTCAGCGCAGCCGGCGAGCGCGACAATCGTGGCTGCGCTCAGCGCCTTTAGCGAGAGCTTCATCATCTGGTTGTCTCTTGTCATCGCGGGCGTTTGTCGATCACGCGCCGGGCCTTGCCGGTGAGCGTGCGCTCGATCGAATCGGGGGCGAGTACGGTCACTCGCGTCGAGATGCCGACCAGCGTTTTCACGCGGTGCTGCACCCAGGTGGCGATGGCTTGCACATCGCCGTCTGCGCCGGATTGCAGCTCGCAGCGCACCTCGACCTCGTCCATCAGGCCGTCGCGGCTGACCTGCACCTGGTACTGGCCGGACAGCTGCGCATGCGCGAGCACGATCTCCTCGATCTGCGTCGGGAAGACGTTGACGCCGCGGATGATCAGCATGTCGTCGCTGCGGCCGACGATCTTGCCCATGCGGCGGAACGCGCGCGAGGTCGGCGGCAACAAGCGGGTCAGGTCGCGCGTGCGGTAGCGGATGATGGGCAGCGCCTCCTTCGTCAGCGAGGTGAACACGAGTTCGCCCTCGCTGCCGTCGGGCAGCACCTCGCCGGTCTCTGGGTCGATGATCTCGGGTAAGAAGTGGTCTTCCCAGACGACCGGGCCGTCCTTGCTCTCGATGCATTCGCTGGCCACGCCCGGGCCCATCACTTCGGACAGGCCATAGATGTCAACTGCGTCGATCCCGGCCTTGGTCTCGATCTCGCGCCGCATCGCCTCGGTCCACGGCTCGGCGCCAAAGATGCCAACCTTCAGCGAGGTCTCGCGCGCATTGATCTTCTGCCGCGCCATCTCTTCGATGATCACCTGCATGTAGCTCGGCGTGACCATAATGATGCTGGGCTTGAAGTCCTGAATCAGCTGGATCTGTTTCTCGGTCTGCCCGCCGGACATCGGGATCACGGTGCAGCCCAGGCGCTCGGCGCCGTAGTGCGCGCCGAGGCCGCCGGTGAACAGCCCGTAGCCGTAGGCGACCTGGATGACGTCGCCCTTGCGCCCGCCCGCAGCGCGGATCGAGCGTGCGACTAGGTCGGCCCAGGTGTCGATGTCGTTCTGCGTGTAGCCCACCACCGTCGGTTTGCCGGTCGTGCCGCTTGAGGCGTGCAGCCGCACGACCTGCTCGCGCGGTACGGCGAACAGGCCAAACGGGTAGTTGTCGCGCAGGTCCTTCTTGACGGTGAACGGGAACTTCGCGAGGTCGCTCAGCTGCTTCAGGTGGTCCGGGTGCACGCCCTTCGCGTCGAAGGCCTTGCGGTAGTGCTGCACGTTCGCGTAGGCGTGGTGCAGCGTCGCCTTCAGGCGCGTGAGCTGCAGCGCGTCGACTTCGTCGCGGCTCGCGGTTTCGATCGCGTCGAGTTCACCGGGTTGGGGTTGTTTGACGGGCATGGATCTTGTCTCCTAAACCGGTCACTGCCGGCTTGCCTTTCATCGTGTACGAGCGCCCGCGGAACACCGCGACGCGCTCGCCGCGCTGGTTTGTGACTTCGGTGTCGTAGACACCGGTTCGCCCGGCCTTCGAGACCTCGGTGCAACGTGCAGTCAACACATCGCCGAGCCGGCCCGGCGCGAGCAGGTCGACCGAGAAGCCCGAGGCCACGGTCAGTTCGTTGTACGAGTTGCAGGCGAACGCGAAGGCCGAATCGGCGAGCGTGGCGACCAGACCACCGTGGCAAATGTCGTGTCCGTTTAGCATGTCGTCGCGGATCGTCATCGACACCGTCGCGCTGCCGGGGGTCACCGCGTTGATCTGCATGCCGAGCAGCTTGGACGCGCGGTCGTTCCTGAACATGCCCTCGCGGACCAGGTCGGCGGTTTGCTGCGCGGCATCAACCATGGAAGCGGCCTGCGGAGATGCGCGCGAGCACTGCGGCGCGCGTCATCCCCCCCAGCTTACCGCGCCTGACCGCGCCATCGAGTTCGGCCGCAACGCGCTTGACCCCACTGTCGGCCGCACCCACCTGTGCATCGAACAGCCGCACCGTGTGACCGGACTGCGCCGCCAGTTGTGCGATGCCCGCACCCATGCTGCCAGCGCCGATGACGGCGACGTTGGTGGAGGTGTTCAACGCGTAAAGCATAGGCGGTTCGCGCGCGAGGCGGTCATGGATTGGCATTTCGCTACCCAAGCACCCAAAAACATATTCGACCGCCCGGTCGGTAGATAATACGAGTGAGCAGTGGCACTTGCAAGTGGCCAACCCTAGGGATTACCCGAGAGTGGGCGCAAGTAGCCCGGTGATGATCGTGTCGATCTCGTCGTGGGCGACCCCTCGCCTGCTACGTGCGCACGTAGCTCCTCCCGGCTTGGAGCGAACACGGATGATCGATGCCCGATATGCGCGAGGTTGATGGCGAGCGCATGACGCTGACATGGCTCTGCTTCGTCGAGACGGCTCGCGCTAAACAGCAGCTCGCCGAGTTGCCGAGGTCGGTGGCGACCTCGGGGTGGTCGGCGCCGTGGTAGGTGGCATCGATGTCCGGCGGGCGGCGCCGCAGCGGTTCGGCCTCATTGGGGCGGTCCATTGTCTGGAGCAGGTCGGCCAAGTTGACGAGATCGGTCGCGATCGCAGCTCGGTGTCGTCGGCATGGCCGCGACCGCGAGTGCGTGCGGTAACAGCGGGTCGAGCATCGGTCAACTGGCGCGCATCGTCCGGGTCTCACCTGCGACCGCGCCGGCAACCCAGCACAGCGCCTCTCTCATCCGCGCGAGTGCGTCGTCGGTGCGGAACTCCGCGCTCGAAGCAAACCGGAAGATGCGGTCAAAACGCCAAGGCGAGCTCCGAGGATTGCATGCGGTCCGCCCCTATGATGGGCAACCCTGCACCGAGAGCAACGCGCATGGATCAACCCGCCGATCACCCGACGCTGAAGGACATCGCCGACATGGCGATGCACCAGCGCGGCCTCGAGCCCGACTTTCCGGGTGCTGCGCAGCAGGAAGCGCGGGCCCTGCACCCGGTCGCGGTGAGTGCCGACGCCTCGATTCGCGATCTGCGCTCGCTGCTGTGGTGCTCGATCGACAACGACGACTCGCACGACCTCGACCAGCTCAGCGTCGCGCAGCAGGACGCCAATGGCAGCGTGCGTGTGCTGATCGCGATCGCCGATGTGGATGTGCTGGTGCGCCCCGGCAGCGCGATCGACGCGCATGCGCGCCGCAACACGACCTCGGTCTACACCGCTGCCGGCGTTTACCCGATGCTGCCGCTGCGCCTGTCCACCGACCTCAGTTCGCTGAATGAGGCGCAGGACCGCGCGGCGCTCGTAGTCGAGGTTTGTGTCGGTGTGGACGGTGTCGCCGGCGACGGCGAGATCTACCGCGCGTGGGTGCGCAACCAGGCGCAGCTCACCTATGACGGCGTCGCTGCGTGGCTCGATGGCAAGGCGGCCGCACCGGCGCGGCTCGCAGCGGTGCCGGGGCTCGAAGACCAGCTGCGCATGCAGGAGCGGGCTGGTCAGGCCCTGCAGGAGGCGCGCCGCCGTCACGGCGCGCTAAGCCTGAGCACGAACGAAGCCCGGCCTGTGTTTCTCGATGGCGTGCTCACCGACCTGCGCGCCGATGTGGGCAACCGCGCGAAGGACATGATCGCCGGCTTCATGATCGCGGCCAATGGCGTGAGCGCGCGCTACCTCGACCACAAAGGCTCACCGTCGCTGCGCCGGTTGCTGCGTGTGCCCGAGCGCTGGGACAAGATCGTCAGCATCGCCGCCGGCCTGGGCGAGGCGCTGCCCTCGAGCCCAAGCGCGCTGGCGCTCGACTCGTTTCTCGGCAAGCGCCGTGTTGCCGCGCCAGACAATTTTCCCGAGCTGTCGCTGTCCATCGTCAAGCTGCTCGGCTCGGGCGAATACATGATGACGCGGCCGGGCCAAGCCGTGGTCGGACACTTCGGCCTTGCAGTGAACGACTATACGCACTCGACTGCGCCGAATCGGCGCTACCCGGATTTGGTCACGCACCGATTGCTGAAAGCCGCAATGGTCGGGGCCGCGCCACCGTTGGGTGACCCCGAACTCGTCGAACTCGCTGCGCATTGCACCTTGCAGGAAGACAACGCCGCCAAGGTCGAGCGCCAGGTGCGCAAGTCGGCCGCTGCGGTGCTACTCGAACCGCGCATCGGCCAGTGTTTCGACGGTATCGTCACCGGTGTGTCGAACAAGGGTACCTGGGTGCGCATCGTGCATCCGATCGCCGAGGGCCGCATCGTGCACGGCTTCGAGGGGCTCGACGTGGCCGACCGCGTGCGCGTCGTGCTGGTGGCTGTCGATGCGCGGCGAGGCTTCATCGATTTCAAGCGTGTGAACTGAAGGGGACGACGGTTGAACCGATGGCTGCAAGCGGCGCTGGGCCAAATCCCCGGCTACATCCAGCATCAGATGCGCGTCAGCGAGCAGCCGGGCTGCGCGATTGCGATCGCGCACCACGGCAAGCTCGTGCTCGAGCAGGCCTTCGGCCACGCCGATCTCGCAGCGGGCAAGCCGCTTACCCCGCGCCATCGCTTTCGCGTGGCGTCGCACTCGAAGAGCTTCACCACCGCCGGCGTGCTCAAGCTTCGCGAGCAGGGGCGGCTGACTCTAGACGATGCGGTCGGTAGGTACGTGGCCGAGCTGCACCCGAAGGTTGCGGCCATCACCCGGGCCAGCTCCTCGCGCACGCCGGAGGCGTGGTGCGCGATGGCCCGGATGCTGGCCAGTGGAGCCAGCGCCGACCATTCATCAACGCCGCGGAACTGCGCGCCGACCTGGCCAACGGCCCGACCATCGCGACGAACACGCGTTTCAAGTATTCGAACCACGGCTACGGCCTCGTCGGCGTGGCGATCGAGGCGATCACCGGCGAGCCCTACACCGAGTGGATCGGGCGCGAGATCATCAAGGCCTCGGGCCTGCACGAGACCACGCCCGACGGCCCGATCGCGCCGGGAATCCCGTTCGCGCGCGGCCACAGCTCGAAACACCCGCTGGGTCGGCGCGTCGTGATCCCGGGAGAGAACGCGACGAACGCGGTCGCCGCGGCGACTGGCTTTGTCAGCAGCGCCGGCGATCTCGCGTGCTTCTTCGCGAGCCTGCAGCCAGCGGCGAAGAAGAGCGTGCTGTCGGTGGCGAGCCGGCGCGAGATGAACCGCCGCCAGTGGAAGGAGGAGCACTCGAGCCTCGCCCGCTGGTACGGCCTGGGCACGATCTGCGGCACGCTGGCTGACTGGGACTGGTGCGGCCACTCGGGTGGCTTTCCTGGCACGATCACGCGCACAGTCAGCGTGCCGGCGCAGGGCCTGACAGTATCGGTGCTGACGAACGCGGCCGACGGGCTGTCGCACGCGTGGCTCGACGGCGTGCTGCACATCCTGCGCACGCATGCGCTGCGTGGGGCTCCATCGCGCAAGGCGGCCTCGTGGACCGGCCGTTGGTGGAGCCTGTGGGGCGCGCTGGATCTGGTGCCGGTGAACGGCCGCGTGCTAGTCGCGAATCCGTCGCTGCCGAACCCGATGCTCGATGCGAGCGAGATCGACGTCGCGGGCAAGCGCGCCGGCGCCTCGCACGGCCGCGTCGTGCTCGCCGGCGGCTACATGAGCCACGGCGAGCCGGCGCGTCTGGTGTTCGACGCGCGCGGCAAGCCCGCGCAGTTCTGGCTCGGCGGAACCTGCTACTTGCCCGAGGCGAAAGTTGCGAAGGAGCTGACGCAGCGCTACGGCGCGTGAACCGCCGCGCTCAGCCCCGCGCGTTCTCGCGCAGCCACCCGCTGGCCTGGCCGCGCGTCGCGAGCGCGAGCTTTTCGAGGATGCTGGTGGCATGGCGCTTGACGGTGTGCGGGCTGACGTCGAGTACCCGCGCGATCAGCTTGTTGCTGTCGCCGGCGGGGATGCGCTCCAGCACCTCGCGCTCGCGGCTGCTCAGGTTGGCGGTGTCGCCTCCCAGGGCGCGACGCCCTTGAACGCCGCGGCGAGAAAATCCGCCATCGCCCGAACCTTAGCACTGAGATGACGCCGGCTCGGGTAGACCGCGAGCACGTCGATGTCGTGCATGCGGTAGCTGGGCATCAGCGGCACGAGTGTGCCGGCGCGCAGATCGTCGCCGATCAGGAAGGTGGGCTGCCAGATCACGCCCATGCCAGCTAGCGCGGCGGCCCGTGCGGTGTCGCCGTTGTTGGTGTGCATGACGCAGGGCACTCGCACCCTGTGTTCGCGGCCGGCGTCGTCGGCAAACTTCCATTCGTCGGCCGCCACGGCATAGGTGTAGCCGATGCAGGCGTGTTCGGCGAGGTCGCTCGGCTGCTTCGGCCGACCGTGCTTGCGCACGTAGGCCGGTGACGCACAGACGATGTTCCGCGAGGTCGCGAGCTTGCGTGCCGCGTGCGCCTGCGAGCCGGCAAGAGAAATGCGCACACCGAGGTCGTAGCCCTCCTCGACGAGGTCGACGACGCGGTCGATCAGCGCCACGTCGAGCTCGACCTCGGGGTAGATCTTCGCGAACTTCGGCCACAGCGGCGCCAGGTGCAGGATGCCGAAGCTAAGAGGTACGTTGATGCGCAGGCGTCCGCGCGGGTGCAGCGTGGCCGACGCGGTGATCGCCTCGGCCTCGGCGACATCGTCGAGCACGGCCTTCGCGCGCTCGTACAGTGCCTCACCGCTGTCGGTCAGCGACAGCTTGCGCGAATGCCGGTTCAGCAGCCGGGTGCCTAGGTGCGATTCGAGCTCGACTATGTAGCGGGTGACGTTGGCGGGCGAGGTGTTCAGCGCTTCGGCGGCGCGCGAAGCCCTGCTTGGCGACGACGGAGACGAACACCTCGAAGGCACGCAATCGGTCCATGGTCGGCTCCTTGATTCATGAAAGCTGAATTAATTGTGCACTTCGTGGACATTGTTGCCATTAAAGATGAACCGTACATTGGATTCATTGCAACCACTCCTCAGGAGCTCACCATGAACCGACTTATCGACAAGCGTGCCCTCATCACCGGCGGCACCAGCGGCATCGGCCTCGAAACCGCACGCCAGTTCCTCGCCGAAGGCGCGCGCATCGAGGTTTCGGGCGGCCAGTTCATCTAGGCCGTCACCGCCGTGACTCGAAAGCGCGCTGCAGCAGGCAGAATACGAACAGCAGCGCGCCGATCACAATGCGCGTCCACCATGAGCTCAAGGACCCGTCGAACGCGATCAACGTCTGGATGATGCCCAGGATCAGCACGCCGAACAGCGTGCCGGCGACAAAGCCGACACCGCCGCTGAGCAGCGTCCCTCCGATCACGACAGCGGCGATCGCGTCGAGCTCCAGCCCTACCGCGTGCAGGCCGTAGCCGGAGAGCATGTAGAACGTGAACACCACGCCGGCCAGCGCCGAGCAAAAGCCGCTGAATGTGTAGACCAGCACCGTGGTTCGCGCGACCGGCAGGCCCATCAGCAGGGCCGAGGGCTCGCTGCCGCCGATCGCATACACGGTGCGGCCGAACTCGGTCGCATGCGCGAGCCAAATGCCGAGCGCGATCATCGCCAGCGCGATCAGTGCGCCGACGGTGATGGACGCACCTGCGCCCCACAGCGGGATGCGTGCTTGCGAGATCGCCGTATAGGTTGCATCTGCGATGCTGATCGAGTCGATGCTGATTAGATAACACAGCCCGCGCGCCAAGAACATGCCGGCGAGCGTGACAATGAAGGGTTGCAGGCGAAAGCGCTGGATCAGCCAGCCCATAAAAGCGCCGAATGCGGTGCCGATCGCGAGCACCAGCGGAATGGCCTGCCACGCGCTCCAGTGCCGGTGCTCGACGAGCGCGGCCGAGATCATCGTGGTGAGCGCGATCACCGAGCCGACCGACAGGTCGATGCCGCCAGACAGGATCACGAATGTCATGCCGACGCCGACGATGCACAGGAAGGCGTTGTCGATCAGCAGGTTCAGGAACACCTGAGCCGAGAAGAAACCGGTGTATGCGACCGAGCCGTAGCCGGCGGTGAGCGCGAATACGACGATTGTGCCGAGCAGCGGCACGTAGCGCGAGTCCAACTTCATAGTCGAGGTCATCGCGCGCCACCCGCGGTCGGCCGCAGCAACCAGCCCCGCAGCGCGGCGCGGAATTCCGCAGACTGCATCAGCATCACAACGAACACGACAGCGGCCTTCACGACCATGTTGATCTCGGGCGGCACGCCGATCGAGTAGATCGTCGAGGTCAGCGTCTGGATGATCAACGCGCCCAGCACGCTGCCGGCGAGGCTGAAGCGGCCGCCGGTCAGCAGCGTGCCACCCAGCGTCACGGCGAGGATCGCGTCCAGCTCCATCAGCATGCCGGCGTTGTTGCCGTCAGCGCTCTTCACGTTCGAGCTGATCACGAGGCCGGCGACACCGGACGCGAAGCCGCAGAACCCATAGACGCAGATCGTGATCAGCCGCTCGTGAAGACCTGCAAGGCGCGCCGCCGCCGGGTTGATGCCGATGGCCTGGATGAACAGGCCCAGCGCGGTGCGCGTCATCAACAGATGTAGCGCGATCCACACGGCCGCGGCGATAAACACTGCAAATGGCAGCCCGAGCAAGAAGCCGTTGCCGAGAAAAAAGAACGGCGCGTAGTAGACCGTGATGATCTGGCCGCCGGTGAGCAGCTGCGCGATGCCGCGGCCGGCGACCATCAGGATCAGCGTCGCGATGATGGGCTGCATGCCAACCTTGGCGACGAGCAGGCCGTTCCACAGCCCGCACAGCGCTGCGATCACCAGTGCGCTGACGATCGCCACACTCATCGGAAAGCGGCTGACGTGCGTCTGCACGCCGTCCTTCACGACCAGCTCGCCGCCGATCATCAGTGCCGCGACGGCCGCGGCGATCGCGACGGTCGCGCCGACCGAGATGTCGATGCCTCGCGTGGCGATCACCAGCGTCATGCCGAGCGCGACCATCGCGAGCGGCGCGGCGCGGTTCAGGATGTCGATCACGCTGCCGTAGAGGTGGCCGTCACGCCATTGCAAATGCCAGAAGCCGGGGTTGAAGACGGCGTTCACAGCGAGCAGCAACACGAGTGTGGCGAACGGCCACAGCAGCCGATGGCGCAGCAAAGTCTTGGTCATGTTCCGGCCGCGATCAGGTGGTAGACGGCCTGCTCCGAGCTGTTGCCCGGCAGCTCGCCGACCTTGCTGCGGTCGCGCATCACGACGATGCGATCCGACACGCGCACCACTTCGTCCATCTCCGACGAGATAAACAGCACGGCCATACCGCCGCGGGCGAGCGCCAAGATCTCATTCATGATTTCTTGCTTGGCCGCGACATCGATGCCGCGCGTCGGCTCGTCAAGGATCAAAAGCCGCGGCTCGGTCGCGAGCCAGCGCGCGAGCACGACCTTTTGCTGGTTGCCGCCCGAGAGCAGCGCGATGGGCGTGTCGGTGTCGGGGGTCTTGATGCCCAGCGCCTGCACGAAGCGATCGGCGATCTCCTTCTGCCGCGTTGGCGACAGATAGCTCCAGATCCCCAGTCGCGCTTGCAGCGCGAGCGCGACGTTCTCGCGCACCGACAGCTCGGCGATGATGCCCTCGACCTTGCGCTCTTCGGGGCACATGCCCAGGCCATGACGGATCGCCTGCGCGGGGCTGTCGAAACGCACGCGTTCGCCGGCCACGCGCAGCTCGCCGCTGTCGCTGCGGTCTAGGCCGAACAGCAGCCGCGCGAGCTCGGTGCGACCTGAGCCGAGCAGGCCGCCAACGCCGACGACCTCGCCGCCGTGCAGGCTCAGGTCGACCGGATTCAGCTGGCCGCGCCGGCCGAAACCGCGAGCCTCGAGCAGCGCCGGACCGGTCGCCGTATTCGGATGCTCGTTGCGACCCGCAGCTGCGCTCAGCTCGCGCCCGACCATGGCGGTGATCAGCGCGGCGGGTGGCAGCTCTGCCTTCAGGTATTCGCCGACCCGCTCGCCGTTGCGCAGCACCGTGATGCGGTCCGAGATCGCATACATCTGTTCGAGGAAATGGGTGACGAATAGGATCGCCATGCCCTCAGCGCGCAACTGGCGCAGCACGCCGAACAGGCGTTTGACCTCCTGTTCGTCGAGGCTGGACGTGGGCTCGTCGAGGATCAGCACCTTGGCCTCGACGCTCAGCGCCCGCGCGATCGCGACCATCTGCTGTACCGCTACGTGAAAGCTCGACAGCAGCCGCGTCACGTCGATGTCGAGGTTGAGCCGCGCGAGCAGCGCGCGCGCGTCGATCTGCATGCGCGACCAGTCTATGCGCCAGAACCCGGCCGCGCTCTTGCGCGGGTAGCGACCGGCGAAAATGTTCTCCGCCACCGAGAGATTCGGGCAGAGGTTCACCTCCTGGTAAACGGTGCTGATGCCCAGCCGCTGCGCTGCAGCCGGCGAGCCCGGATGAATCACCTCACCGCCCAACCGCAACTCGCCCGCATCTGCCGGATAGACGCCCGTCAGCACCTTGATTAGCGTCGACTTGCCGGCGCCGTTCTGCCCCATCAGCGCGTGGACTTCGCCGGCGAAGAGTCGCAAGTCCACGCCCGACAAGGCGAGCACACCCGTGAAGCGGCGCGTAAGCCCGCGCGCTTCGAGTACGACGTGCGAGCTCAAAAGACGTTAGTACTTGCGGCTCGGGAACTCTTTGGCCGCCACTTCCATCGGGAACACGCCTTCTTGCGTCACGATGCGCTTGGGCAGCGTCTTGCCGGCCTTCAGGTCTTTGACGGCCTGCATCAGCTGCGGCCCGAGCAATGGGCTGCACTCGACGCTGACGTTGAGCTTACCGGCGATCATCGCCTCGAACGCGCCCTTCACGGCGTCGACCGAGATGATGATGATGTCTTTCGCGGGCTTCATCCCGGCTTCCTCGATCGCTTGGATCGCGCCGATCGCCATGTCGTCGTTGTGCGCGTAGAGCACGTTGATCTTCTTGCCCTCGGCCTTCAGGAAAGCTTCCATCACTTCCTTGCCCTTGGCTCGCGTGAAGTCACCGGTCTGCGAGCGGATGATCTTGAACTTCGGATCGGCCTTGATGATTTCCTCAAAGCCCTTCTTGCGATCGATCGCCGGCGCCGAGCCGACCGTGCCCTGCAGCTCGACGATGTTCACGGCGGCCGTCGAACCCTTCATCTTCTCGACCAGCCAGCGTCCGGCGCGGCGGCCCTCCTCGACGAAGTCCGAGCCCATGAAACTGACCCACAAGCTGTCGTCTTTCTCGTTCACCGCGCGGTCCGACAGGATCACCGGGATGTTCGCGGCTTTGGCTTCCTGCAGCACCGTGCCCCAGCCGGATTCGACGACCGGCGAGAACGCGATCACATCGACCTTCTGCGCGATGAAGGCGCGGATCGCCTTGATCTGGTTTTCCTGCTTTTGCTGCGCGTCGGAAAACTTGAGCTCGATGCCGGCGTCCTTGGCGGAGGCCTTGATCGATTCGGTGTTGGCAGTGCGCCATTCGCTTTCGGCACCGACTTGCGAGAAGCCGAGCACGATCTTGCCCTGCGCAAAGGCAGGGATCGGCAGGCCGGCGGCGATCATGGCCGCGACGATGGTTCGACGTTGGGTGTTCATTGCGCTTGTCTCCTCATGGGGTGGTGTGTTCAGTGAGTGCTGAATCGGTGCACGGTCGTGCTCTGGTACGTCTCGCCGGGCCGCAGCACGGTGGACGGGAATTCGGGTCGGTTTGGCGAGTCCGGGTAGTGCTGCGTTTCGAGGCACACGCCGTCGCCTTGCCGGTAGGCGTGGCCGCTCGTGCCGCGCAGCCGGCCATCGAGAAAGTTGCCGGAATAGAACTGCACGCCTGGCTCGGTCGTGGCGATGTCCATCACGCGGCCCGAGGCCGGATCGCTCAGGCGCGCCGCATCACGCAGCTCGGTGCCGGTGCCGGTGCCGCGGTCGAGGACGAAGCAATGGTCGTAGCCGCGCGCGGCCATCAGTTGCGGCGATCCCGAGCGGATGTGCGCGCCGATGCGCGTGGGCTGGCGAAAGTCGAAGGGTGTGCCGTCCACATCCTTGATCCCGGTCGGGATCAGCTGCGCGTCGACCCAGAGGAAGCGGCTCGCGTTCAGCGTGAGGGTGTGGTCAAGCGCGCTGCCGGCGCCGGCGAGGTTGTAGTAGCCGTGGTGCGTGAGGTTGACGATGGTCGTGCGGCTCGTCGTCGCGCGATAGTCGATGCGCCACTCGTTCAGCGTCGTCAGGGTATAACGCACAGTCACCGCCAGCCGGCCGGGGTAGCCCTCGTCGCCGTCGTCGCTCGTCATCGACAGGTCGAGCGCGACGCTGCCGTCGGGCTGCTGTGGCACCGGCTCGATCGCCCACCAGCGCTTGCCGAAGCCTGCCGGGCCGCCATGCAGCGCGTTCGCGCCATCGTTGAGCGCAAGCTGGTGCGGCTCGCCATCGAGCGCGAAGCGGCCTCCGGCAATGCGGTTGCCGTAGCGGCCGACCAGCGTGCCGAAGTTCGGATTGCGCTCGATGTAGTCGGTGAGCTCGCTGAAGCCGAGCACCACGTTCGCGCTGCGCCCGTCGCGGTCCGGGCATTTCAGTGCCGTCACGATGCCGCCATAGTTGATTGCGCGCAGCGACAGGCCGCACCCGTTGTCTAGCGAGTACTCGTGGACCGCACGGTGGTCCGGCATGTGGCCGAAGGGCCTCACTTCGGCCATCGCTTCAAGCCCAACCGCCATCGACGATGAAGTCCTGCCCGGTGCACATCGCGCTGTCGTCGGCGGCGAGGAACAGCGCCATGCGCGCGATGTGTTCAGGCAGTAGCGGCCGGTTGATGCACTGGCCGCGTGCAATTTCTTCGCGGCCCTTATCGTCGAGCCAGAGGCGGGTCTGCTTCTCGGTCATCACCCAGCCCGGCACGAGGGTGTTGACGCGGATGTCGAACGGCCCGAAGTCGCGCGCGAGGCTGCGTGTCAGCCCCTGCACGGCTGCCTTGGACGTCGTGTAGACCGGCATGCCGCCTTGCTTGAGCTTCCAGCTGATCGAACCGAAGTTGACGATAGAGCCGCCGCCATTCGTCTTCATGTCGGCAGCCACGTTCTTCGCGGCGAAAAACTGGTGCTTCAGGTTTACCGCGATGCCGGCGTCCCAGCTTTCGGACGTGGTCTCGGCGGTCGTGTGGCGCTTGTCGTTGGCGGCGTTGTTGAGCAGCGCCTTGACCGGACCGACGTGGCCGCGGACCGTGGCTATCGCGCGGTCCAGCGCGGCGATGTCGGTCAGGTCGGCGCCGACGAATACCGGCGCGTGGCGCCCGCCCGCGAGCCTGGCGACAAGAGCTTGGCCGGCGGTCGCGTCAAGGTCGATGAAGCCGACGCACGCACCCTGCGCGACGAACGCTTCTACCAGCGTCGCGCCGATGCCGGTAGCCCCGCCGGTGACCAGCACGGCGCGATCCTGCAAGCTGGGGTACTGGGCAAACGAGGTCATGCAAATGTCTGGGCGAAAAGTCAATAAGGTCATACTAAAAGACAGTCGCTACGCAGATCAGAGGGAAAACACTCACTGGTCATCACTTAAAGACATACTTTATTATTTGGCTGCAACCGAGCCCGCCCCTGTCATGTCCACATCACGTCCGCCGCTTCGGTCCACCGCCTGGTTTGGCACTGCCGACAAGAACGGCTTCATGTACCGCAGCTGGATGAAGAACCAAGGCATCCCCGACCACGAATTTCAGGGCAAGCCCATCATCGGCATCTGCAACACCTGGTCGGAGCTGACGCCATGCAATGCGCACTTCCGCCAGCTCGCCGAGCGTGTGCGGCGCGGCGTGTTCGAGGCGGGCGGTTACCCGGTCGAGTTCCCGGTGTTCAGCAACGGCGAATCGAACCTGCGGCCGACCGCGATGTTCACCCGCAACCTGGCGAGCATGGATGTCGAAGAGGCGATCCGCGGCAATCCGATCGACGCGGTCGTGCTGATGGTCGGCTGCGACAAGACCACGCCGGCGCTGATGATGGGTGCAGCGAGCTGCGACGTGCCGGCGATCTGCGTGACCGGCGGTCCGATGCTCAACGGCAAGCACGGCGGCCGCGACATCGGCTCGGGCACGGCGGTGTGGCAGCTCTCCGAGCAGGTCAAGGCCGGCACGATCACACTGCATGAATTCATGTCGGCCGAGTCCGGCATGTCGCGCTCGGCCGGCACCTGCAACACGATGGGTACGGCCTCGACGATGGCCTGCATGGCCGAGTCGCTCGGCGTCACGCTGCCGCACAACGCGGCCATTCCGGCGGTCGATGCGCGGCGCTATGTGCTCGCGCACATGTCGGGCATGCGCATCGTGCAGATGGCGCTTGAAGGACTGAACCTGTCGAAGATCCTGACGCGCGCGGCATTCGAGAACGCGATCCGGGTGAACGCGGCGATCGGCGGCTCGACGAATGCGGTGATCCACCTGAAGGCGATCGCCGGCCGCATCGGGGTGCCGCTCGAACTCGAGGACTGGACGCGGCTGGGCAAGGGCACGCCCACGCTGGTCGACTTGATGCCTTCGGGCCGCTACCTGATGGAGGAGTTCTATTACGCCGGCGGTCTGCCCGCGGTGCTGCGCCGCATGGGCGAGGCCGGGCTGCTGCCGCATCCGGATGCGCTGACCGCGAACGGCCACAGCCTGTGGGACAACGTCAAAGACGCGCCGATGCTGAACGACGAGGTGATTCGCCCGCTGGCCAGGCCGCTCGTTGCCGATGGCGGCATATGCGTGCTGCGTGGCAATCTCGCGCCGCGCGGCGCGGTGCTCAAGCCATCGGCGGCGACGGCCGCACTGTTGCAGCACCGCGGTCGCGCGGTCGTATTCGAGAACCTGCCCGACTACAAGGCGCGCATCAACGATCCCGACCTCGTCGTTGACAAGGACTCGGTGCTGGTGCTGAAGAACTGTGGCCCGCGCGGCTATCCCGGCATGGCCGAGGTCGGCAACATGGGCTTGCCGCCCAAGCTGCTCGCGCAAGGCGTGACCGACATGGTGCGCATCTCGGACGCGCGCATGAGCGGCACGGCCTACGGCACGGTGGTGCTGCACGTGGCACCCGAGGCGCGCGCCGGCGGGCCGCTCGCGGTAGTGCAAGAGGGCGACTGGATCGAGTTGAATTGCGCGGGCGGGCACTTGCACCTCGACATCTCGGACGCCGAGCTGCAAACGCGGCTGGCCGCATGGACTGTTGCGAAGGCTGTTGACCCGGCCGATGGCGCGGGGTACCGCAAGCTCTACGTCGAGCACGTGCTGCAAGCCGACGAGGGCTGCGATTTCGACTTCTTGGTCGGCTGCCGCGGCGCAGCCGTGCCCTCGCACTCGCACTGAAGCCGGACGACGCCGATGCACAACACACCACGCTACCGCGGCGTCTTCCCCGTCGCGCCGAGCACCTTCACCAAATCGGGCGAACTCGATCTGGCAAGCCAGAAGAGCTGCATCGACTTCATGATCGATGCCGGCTCGAACGGCATCTGCATCCTCGCGAACTTCTCCGAGCAGTTCGTGCTGAGCGACGACGAACGCGAGCTGTTGACGAAGACCATCCTCGAGCATGTCGCCGGCCGCGTGCCGGTGATCGTGACGACGACGCACTTCAGCACCCGCGTCTGCGTCGAACGCAGCCGCCGCGCGCAGGCGATGGGCGCGGCGATGGTGATGGTAATGCCGGCGTACCACGGCGCGACGATCCGCGCGCCTGAGGCGCAGACTTATGAGTTCTTCGCGGCGCTGTCCGATGCGCTGACGATTCCGATCATGATCCAGGACGCGCCCGTCAGCGGCACGGTGTTGAGCGCGCCCTTCCTCGCGCGAATGGCCAAGGAGATCGAGCACGTCGCGTACTTCAAGATCGAGACGCCCGGTGCGGCCTCGAAGCTGCGCGAGCTGATCCGCCTCGGCGGTGATGCGATCGAGGGCCCGTGGGACGGCGAAGAGGCGATCACGCTGCTGCCCGACTTCGACGCCGGTGCAACCGGCTCGATGACCGGTGGCGGCTACCCGGACGGCATCCGACGCATCGTCGACGCCTACGCCGCCGGCCGGCGCGAGGACGCGATCGGTGAATACACCCGTTGGCTGCCGCTGATCAATTTCGAGAATCGTCAAGGCGGACTGCTGTCGGCCAAGGCCTTGATGCAAGAAGGTGGCGTGATCGCCTGCGAAGCGCCACGTCACCCGTTCCCTGCCATGCATCCCGCAACGCGCGCCGGGTTGATCGAGACCGCGCGTCGGCTCGATCCGCTGGTGCTGCGCTGGGGACGCTGAACCCGTTGGACCCCACAAACCAAGGAAACAAACGCATGAAGTTCACCCAGATCCTCACCCTCGTCGCGGCCACCGGCGCCGTGCTTTTCGGCGGCGCCGTGCAGGCGCAGGACAAAGGCACGGTCGGCGTGTCGATGCCGACCAAGTCGTCGGCGCGCTGGATCTCCGACGGCGACAGCATGGTCAAGAGCCTCGCGGCCAAAGGCTACAAGGCCGATCTGCAGTACGCCGAGGACGACAT
>JANYBE010000522.1 GCA_025360945.1 Rhizobacter sp.
CGCGAGCTTCCAGCGCGAGCTCGACACGATCGAGGCGCACCTGTCGTTCCTCGCCACCGTCGGCTCGGTGTCGCCCTACGTCGGCCTGTTCGGCACGGTCTGGGGAATCATGCATGCCTTCATCGGCCTGTCGAACATGACGCAGGTGACGCTGGCCACGGTCGCGCCGGGCATCGCCGAAGCGCTGGTCGCGACCGCCATCGGCCTGTTCGCGGCGATCCCCGCGGTGATCGCCTACAACCGCTTCGCGCGCGACATCGACCGCATCGCAACCCAGCAGGAGACGTTCATCGAGGAGTTCTCGAACATCCTGCAGCGCAACACCGGTGCGGCAGCGGCCGGGCACTAAGATGCCCGGCGTCAGCCTGCGCGGTGGTTCGCGCCGTCGCACCATCAGCGAGATCAATATGGTGCCGTTCATCGACGTCATGCTGGTGCTGCTGATTATCTTCATGGTCACTGCGCCGCTGATCACGACCGGCATCGTCGACCTTCCCAGCGTCGGCAAGGGCCAGCGTCGGCCGGACCACGTCGTCGAGGTCGTAGTCGCGCCGGACGAAAAGGTGCGGCTGCGCATCGACGGCAAGGAAGGCGAACCAGTCGCGCAACGCGACGTCGCCACGCGTGTGCGCGAGTTGCAGGGCGGCGATGCCAACACGCCGGTCGTGATCTCGGCCGATCGCAACGTCAAGTACGAAGCTGTCGTAAAGCTGATGGACTCGCTGCAACGCGCCGGCGTGCAACGCGTCGGTCTGTCGGTGAAGACGGGTGCCAGCTGAGGCCTGATGTGAACGCTGCGGTCATGTCCCTGCGCGACCCGTTCATGCCGCGCCCGGCGCGGCGCGACGGCCCGGCGTTGGGGCTCGCGCTGTTCGCGCACGCACTGCTGATCGCGGCGCTCGCATTCGGTGTCAACTGGCATACGTCGGAACCGACCAGCATCGCGGCCGAACTGTGGTCGGCTGTGCCGCAGTCCGCGGCGCCGCGTGCGGTCGAGACGCCGACACCCACCCCGCCGCCACCGCGCGCCGAAGTCGCAAAGCCCGAACCCGTCGTCACGCCCAGGCCGCAAACGCCGGCCGTGCCCGATCCGAAGATTGCGATCGAGAAGGCCAGGCGCGACGAGGTTAAACGGGCCAAGGAAGAGCTCGCGCAGAAGAAGGCCGCCGCGGAAAAACTGGCCAAGGACAAGGCCGACGCTGAAAAGGCCGACAGGCTCGCGAAAGACAAGGCCGAGAAGGCCGATGCTGCGAAGCAGGCCGCGAACCGCGAGGCCAACCTCAAGCGCATGCAGGGTCTTGCCGGCGCCACTGGGGGCGCGACCGACACCGGCACAGCATTGCAAAGCAGCGCGCCGTCGGCGAACTACGCAGGGCGCATCATGGCGCGCATCAAGCCCAACATCGTGTTCGGCGACCCTGTGGACGGCAACCCGCTCGCCACCGTCGAAGTGCGTCTGGCCCCTGACGGCACGATCACAGCCAAACGTCTCGTCAAGAGCAGCGGCGTGAAGGCCTGGGACGATGCGGTGTTGCGCGCGATCGAACGCACCGAGATCCTGCCGCGCGACACCGATGGCCGCGTGCGCACACCATTCGAGATCGACTTCAGACCACGCGACTGATGCGCGGCGCGGCGCCCTGCCCAGGCAATGTCTGGTCGCCCAGCGCACGAGAGCGCAGGCGCGGGATCAGCCAGTAGTCCAGCGACAGCGCACCCGGCCCCCAGAGCAGCAAAAAGCCAAGCAGACTGGCCCAGAACACATGGCCCATCAGCGCGGCGTCGGGCACATCCATCAGGCTGATCAACGCGACGATGTTGATGACAGACAGCCCGGCGGCAGCGAAACGCCCGAACAGGCCGGCGACCAGCAGCACCGACAGCCCAAGTTCGCCGCCGGTGCCCAAGACCGCGGCCACAGTCGGATTCAGGAACGGCACGTGGTATTCGTCGGCGAACAGCGCGAGGGTCGTGTCCCAGTCGTGCAACTTGGTCATGCCCGAGCGCAGGAACACGCCCGAGACGTAGACACGCGCGGCGAGCTGGGCCAGTGGCTTGAGCCAGTCGAGCGAGGCAACCGCGCGTTCGCCGAGCATCCAGAGACGGGCCATGCGCTTGGGAGTGGTGTTGGGCGTCATGATGGGTTGCGTGGCTGGCACCCGTCAGTCGTTCGACGCGACCACATCTTTCACCCATGCGTCGCGAATGGCACTCTGCAGCCATGCGGCGAAGTCGAAGCCCTCGCCAGCCTGCTCAAACGCTTGGTCAAGGTTCGCGCCGGCGAGCAGCGATTGCGTCCAGCGCGCCTGCGTCGGCGTCAGCGCCACGACGACCGCGCGCCAGCCTTGCCGAACGACCATCGCGTCTTCGCCACGCCTGACCTCGACGGCGTCGCGCACCGAAGCGAAGGCGATCTCGGCGGCCTCGCCTTCGAGTCGATGCGCGCGGTAAATGGAGACAACAGGCCACGCCGATCGGATCAACGCTGTGCCGGGCATCAACCGCATGTGCAGCCGCACCGGATCGGTGGACTCGAGCAGCGACGGCGATGCGGCATCGAAGATCGCATCGGCCGCGCGCTCGTTGCGGTGCAGCGCGAAATCGAGCCGCGCGCTGTCGGCGAGGTAAGGCCACGGCGCCATCGCGGAGTGCGCCTGCAGCCACGCCGCAAAGGCATCACCCCACTCGCCGAGGTCACCGCGCCGCGGCGGATGCGCGTGCCAGAACTCGCGGGCCAAGTGCTTGAAATCGTCCGCGCCGACCATCGCCTGCACGGTCGGGAACGCGGCAGCGAGCGCGCGCTCGGCAATCGCCTGGGCATTCGCGCGGTAGGCCTCCAGCGCGCGCGCGGCGCGTCCGCCGTGCTCGCGCAGGCCGTCCACGCTGCCACTGCTCAGGCCGCGCAACAGGCCTTGCTGACGCGTCGCTTCATCCATGCAGGCTCGCGGCGTGCGCCGCCTCGCCCAGCAGCATGTCGAGCGCGGGAACATCGGTGTCCCACTCGACCAGCACCGGCAGCGGGCCGAGCCGGCGCAGCGCGTGTTCGCACACCGCCCACACGGCGGGTCGCACGCGGCTGCCGTGGTCGTCGATGACGATGCCGGCGGTCTCGCAATAGCCGGCGACGTGGATCTCGCCGACCAGTCCCAGGGGCAGTGCGTCGACGAACGCGCAGCAAGCTGCCACCGGATAGGGCGTGCCGGCGTTGAGCGCGTTGACCATGATGTTGTTGACGTCGAGCAGCATGCCGCAGCCGCTGCGGCGGCACAGCTGGGCAAAGAACTCGGGCTCGCTCATCGCGTCGTCGGCGAAAGAGACGTACGACGAGAGGTTCTCCACCAGCATCGTGCGGCGCAGGCGATCTTGCACCTGCGAGACATGCGCCGTCATCAGCGCGAGCGACGCCTCGGTGAACGCGATCGGCAGCAGGTCGTTCGCGTGGATCACGTCGCCGGCGAGCGCGCCGCGCGCGAAGCAGGCGTGGTCCGATACACGGACCGGTTCAATGCGCTCGGCCAGTCTCGCCAGGCGATCCAGGTGCCACGGGTCCAGCCCTGCAGCCGAGCCGAGCGCGAGGCCCACGCCGTGCAGACTGACCGGGTAGTGCGCGCGGGCCTGGTGTAAGACTGCCAGCGCGGCGCCACCATCGGCGAAGAAGTTCTCGGAGTGAACCTCGACGAAGCCGAGCGGTGGCGTGGTGTTGAGCAGCTCGGCGTAGTGAGGCTGGCGCAGGCCGATTCCCACATCGACATGCATCACTTCTTCATCGCCGCCTTGGCTTCTTCGACCGTCTTGCCACCGATCTTGGCGCAGGTGCCCTTGGCGACGTAGTTCCACTCGTCGACGCCCATGGCGTTTTTCGACTGGCCCGCGCACGAGTGCGAACCCGACAGGTTGGCGCAGTCGTTCGAGCCTGCCTTGGCGATGCCGTAGCACTTCTCCTTGCCGTTGTCTTCGGCAGCGTGGGCGGCCGACAGCAGGCCCATGGCCATGACGGAAGCGAGGGCGCTGGACGCGATGAGGCGGGTATTCATGGTGACGGATCTCCAGAGGTGGTTTGGGCAAATCATCAATCGCCCGGTGCCTGATTTTGAATGGGCGACGGGCTTCTGTCGAACGGGCCATCGCATCCTTACACTCGAAGGTCATCCCGCCGGTGCGTGACAATCCCGAGATGAGCCAGTCCGCCGGTAAGACCAAGGGTGCGGCACGATGATCAACGATCCTTCCACGCTGCTGCTCGCCACGGCCTGCGTCTGCGGTGTCTCTGCACTCGCCTTCTGGTGCGGCGTTCGCGCACTGGGGTTCAGCCGCGCGGCGGGCCTAGACTGGGCCAGCGCCAACCTCCTCTTTGGCCTGGGCTCGGCGCTGACCGTCGTGCGCGCAGGCTGGCCGCATCCCCTGCTGTACGGCCTGGCCGACGCCTTCGAGCTGCTCGGTTTGGCGTGTCTGCATGCCGGCTTCTCGCGTTTCATGGGGCGGAGCTGGCCGCTGCGCGAGCATGTCGTCATGGTGGGAGCAGGCGTAGTCGGCGTCTTCGCGGCCTACCTGCTGGCGATGCCGCTGGCGCGCCTGGCGATCTACTGCAGCGTCGCGGCCTGGCTGCTTGCACGAACCGCGTGGCTCGCGTACCGTGGCCTGCCAAAGGAGTTCGGCGCCACGGCGGCGGCAGTGGTGACAGCGCCGATTGCGCTGGCCAGTGCACTGCAGGTGCTGCGCGGACTCGTCGGCCTCCTCATCGGCAACGAGGTGACGAGCGCCCTGGAGCCGATACGGTTCAACACGCTGCTGCTGTGGGCCGCGTTCGCAATCGCGCTGATGCTGAACTTCGCGATCGCCGGATTTGCCGGCGCGCGCCAGGTTGCGCAGATCCGGGCCCTGACTTTGAAAGACCCGCTAACGGGCACGCTGAACCGAAGCGCATTCGAGAGGCTGCTGAATCGCGAGCTCAGGGCCAAGCACCGGCACGGCCTTGCACTGTCGGTCGTCTACCTTGACCTCGATCTCTTCAAGGCGCTCAACGATCGCCTCGGCCATGCCGCCGGCGATATTGCGCTGCGCCATGCCGCCAGCGTGCTTGCCAGCTCGTGTCGTGACGGCGACTCGGTGGCCCGAGTCGGTGGCGAGGAGTTCTGCGTCCTGCTGCCCTTCACCGGACTCGATGGTGCCTGCCTGATGGCCCAACGCATGCGCGGCAAGCTCGAGACCACGCCGCTAACCCTGGACAAGCAGTCGGCGGTACTGACCGCGAGTTTCGGCGTGGCATGCAGCGAGTCCGACGGCGAGACCGGCGCAGACCTGTTGCAGCGTGCGGACAAGGCGATGTACGAGGCCAAGCGAAGCGGACGCAACTGCGTCTGCGCGGCGCCCTCGCTTGGGCAGGAGGCAGCTGGTCCAGCCTGAAAAGCTACGGCGCCCCGTAGCCCCCGCCGCCTGGCGTTTCGACCACGAACACATCGCCCGGCGCCATCTCGACCGACCCGATGTGGCCTAACAACGCCGTGCTGCCATCCACCCGTTCGACCCGGTTGATGCCCGGCTTGCCGGCCGCACCCCCGGCCATGCCGAAGGCGCCGTGCACGCGGCCGTTGGACAAGATGCTCGCCGTCATCGCCTCGAGGAACCGCACGCGCCGCACGCCGCCGTCGCCACCCCGGTACTGGCCCGGACCGCCCGAGCCCCTGCGGATCTCGTAACTTTCGAGCCGCACCGGAAAGCGAAACTCCAGCACTTCGGGGTCGGTGAGCCGCGAGTTGGTCATGTGGGTCTGGACCACGCTCGTGCCGTCAAAGCCCGGCCCCGCGCCACTGCCGCCCGAGATCGTCTCGTAGTATTGATAGCGGGCGTTCCCGAACGTGAAGTTGTTCATCGTGCACTGGCCCGCTGCCATCGCACCGAGCGCCCCGTAGAGCGCGTTCGTGATGCAGGTCGAGGTCTCGACGTTACCGGCGACCACCGAGGCCGGCGGATGCGGGTTCAGCATCGAGCCGTCGGGGATGATGACCTTGAGCGGCTTCAGGCAACCGGCGTTGAGCGGGATGTCGTGGTCCACCAGCGTGCGAAACACATACAACACCGCGGCCATGCAGACGGCGGTCGGCGCGTTGAAGTTGTTCGTGAGCTGTGCCGAGGTGCCGTTGAAGTCGATCTCGGCGCTGCGCGCGGCCGCATTGACGCGGATCGCCACCTTGATCTGCGCGCCGTTGTCCAGCGGCAGCGTGAAGGCGCCGTCTTTGAGCTGCGTGATGACGCGGCGCACCGACTCCTCAGCGTTGTCCTGCACATGGCTCATGTAGGCCTGCACCACGTCGAGGCCGAACTGGTCGACCATTCGGCGCAGCTCCTGCACGCCCTTCTCGTTCGCGGCGATCTGCGCCTTCAGGTCGGCGATGTTCTGCTGCGGGTTGCGCGACGGGTGTTCACCGCCGCGCAGCAGCGCGAGCATCTCGGCCTCGAGCAGGTGGCCGCCGGCGACGAGCTTGACGTTGTCGATCTGCACGCCCTCCTCCTCGATGCGCGTCGAGAACGGCGGCATCGAGCCGGGCGTAACGCCGCCGATGTCGGCATGGTGGCCGCGCGAGCCCACGTAGAACAGCACGGTCTCGTTCGAGTCGTTCCACACCGGCGTCACCACCGTCACATCGGGCAAGTGTGTGCCGCCATGGTACGGGTCGTTCAGCGCGTAGACATCGCCCGGGCGCATCGTGCCGGCGTTGTGCGCGACCACGGTCTTGATCGACTCGCTCATCGAGCCCAGGTGCACCGGCATGTGCGGCGCGTTGGCGATCAGGTTGCCGCTGGCGTCGAACAAGGCACACGAGAAGTCGAGCCGCTCCTTGATGTTGACCGAGTACGCAGTGTTCTGCAGCTGCAGGCCCATCTGCTCGGCGATATTCATGAACAGGTTGTTGAAGACCTCCAGCATCACCGGGTCGACGGTCGTGCCGATCGCGCTGCGCTTCTCGCGCGCTTGAACGCGGTCGAGCACGAGGTGGTCAAGCGCCGTCACACGCGCCTGCCAGCCGGGTTCGACGATGGTGGTTGCGTTCTTCTCGGCGATGATGGCCGGGCCGGTGATCACGTGGCCCGGCTTCGTCTGATCGCGCACGACGAGCGCCGCGTTGCGCCACTGACCGCCGCTGAACAGTCGCACGGTCTCGGCCTCGGGCGCCGCAGCGGCTGCGACGAGCGCATGCCGAGTCTCGACCGGCGCATCCCCCTCGGCCACCGCTTCGACCGAAACCGCCTCGACGATCAGGCGCCGCTCCGTCATCAGGAACGCGAAGCGCTGCCGGTAGGCGGCCTCGAACGCGGCCTGCACCTGCGCCACGTCGCCAAACGGCACAACCAGCGCCGAGTCGGTGCCTTCGTAGCGCACGTGCACGCGACGGTGCACGTGCACGCGGCCAGCGCTGGCGCCTTGGCGCGCGAGTTCGTCGGTGGCTTCGCCGGCAAGTTCGTCGACGCGTTTCTCGACCACGCCCAGCGCCGACACGAGCGGCAGTTCGATAGACGCCTCGCGCATCACGTTCTGGTCCGCCAACCCCATGCCGTAGGCCGAGAGCACGCCGCCGAGCGGGTGCGCGAACACGCGGTTCATGCCCAACGCATCGGCGACACGGCAGGCATGCTGGCCACCGGCGCCGCCGAAGGATTGCAGCGTGTAGCGCGTTACGTCGTAGCCGCGTGCGACCGAGATCTTCTTGATCGCGTTCGCCATCGCACCGACCGCGATGTCGATGAAGCCTTCGGCGACCTGCTCGGGCGTACGCGCGTCGCCGGTGGCGGCGCGGATCTCCGCCGCCAGTGCGGCGAATTTTTCGCGCACGATGGCGGCGTCGAGCGCCTGGTCGCCGCCGGGCCCGAACACCGACGGGAAGAAG
>JANYBE010000557.1 GCA_025360945.1 Rhizobacter sp.
CAAGCTTCGTCAAGTTGTCCGCTCGCCGCCATTCCCAGCGGTCCCCAACATTGAATCCTGCCGACAATGGCATGTCCACCTGTTGAGCGCGCCCAAGCACCGGTGTGACCAGCAGCAAGCAGCAGCAGACGAGGTCGACGCAGAGCAGTGAGACGAACTTCATCAAATCCACCCCCTTCAGCTGGCGCCTGCAGAGCACGGCAGGATTGCGTCGCGCGGCCGCACATGGCTCCGCAGCGAGCATACGCTCGTGTCGTCTTGACCACCCCGATGCGGCGGCGTGGCGCGAGGCCGCTCCAACGGCGGTGCCTGATTCCGCTCAGGCCGCGTGCAGCGCCTGGCCGAGCGCAGGCGAGCGCGGCGACGCACCACACTAGCAACCCAGGTGCGAGACGACCTTCTATACGACGAGCTGAACCTGGGCGGCGACGAGTTGGTGACTTGCCAGGAAGCTGCCTGCCATCAGCGACAGCAAGTGGCCGATCACAGACGTCCACCACGGACTGGCAAATTTCCAACAACGCGTCGAGTCGAACGCTACGTCCTCAGAGTCTCCACACGCTCCACTGCCAGATCGAGACCCGGATGCAGAGAAACGAGGGTCGCGAACGCTTGCGATCTTCGTCGCAGATCCACATCCGCAAGCAGGCGAGTGACCGCCTCGCCAATGTGATGGCTAGGCGCGGCAGGATCGAGTGTGACGCCAAGTCCCAGTTGGGCGACCCGAGCGGCGTTGAACGGCTGGTCGCCGCCGGGAGGCATGCAAAGCATCGGTACTCCTGCAGCAATGGCGGCCGAGACAGAGCCATGTCCCGCATGCGTGATCAGGAGGTTCGCCTGCCCCAGAACCACCTCGTGGGGGACGAAGCGATGCAGGGTAGTGGATGGTCCAGCGGTCAGTGCCTCAGGTGCTATGCCGCGCCCCGTGGTGATCAACGCTTCGATGTCGAGTGTCGCCAAGCCATCGCACACCCGCTGTAGCAGTGCACGCTGAGTCCCCGGTTTGCCTTGCAAGCCCGTGCTGAGGCTTGCCATGACGAGCGGCCGTTCCGGCCGACGGCGCGCCCAGTGGGTGGCAGGCGCCGGCGGTCTCGCCGGGCCGACGAAGACCAGATTGGGGCGGGCGGAGGCCGCGTCATCCAGCGCGGAGTAGGTGAATGCCAGCGCCAGATCGGACTCGTCGATGGGGCCGCGAAACGCGCCGCCCGCGAAGCCGATGAAAGCGCCGTAAAGTGCGTGGACAAGGGCAACGGTGGGGTGGCCGGTTCGCTTGGCCGCACTGAGCGCGGCAATGTCGGGAATCGGTACGTGACGCACACGGCGAATGGCGAGCTCGCCTGAAACATTACGCGGTGTTCTGTTTGACAGAACCCGCAATACAGATCATCATCACCCATGATTGAGTCGTTCAAGTGCAAGGACACCGAAGCGCTGTTCAACGGTCGCAACGTGGCTCGGTTCAAGAACTTCGAGCGCCAAGCCCGCCGCAAACTCTTGATGCTGCAAGCTGCCCCTGACCTGGGATCGCTCAAAGTGCCGCCTGGAAATCATCTTGAGGCGTTGGCCGGGGGCCGGAAGGGTCAGCACAGCATTCGGATCAATGACCAGTGGCGAGTGTGTTTCGAGTGGCGAGCAGACGGCGTGCGTTCTGTCGAAATCGTGGACTATCACTGAGCGAGCATCGTGACCAAACCGTCGAGTGAATGTCGCAGCGCCGAGCCCGTCGAATGTTCTCGCATCGAAGTGTTCAGCGGATACGTGCGTCATGGCGGCGTGCGGATTCAGGTCGACTTCGAACTCCCGTTCGGATCGTCGGCCATCGAGAAGGACGCCGCGTTTCTGGCGGCGATGGCGCAGAAGGTGGAATTCGACTATTTGGCCCTCGGCGAACGCGCTACTGAACAGGGAGTTACGGAGTGATCAACATGAGCAAGCAACTGGAAGAAATTCATCCCGGCGAAATTCTGGTGGAAGAGTTTTTGAAGCCCCTGGGAATCTCGGGACGTCGACTCGCCTCGGACCTCGACGTGCCAACGAGCCGGGTCAGCGAAATCATCCACGGGACGCGACCGATCACGGCCGATACGGCGGTTCGCCTTGGCGTGTTTTTCAAGATGAATCCGCGCTTCTGGATGAATCTTCAAACGGAGTACGACATGCGTGTCGCGGCGCGCAAGTTGGCCGGGAAGGTGACGGGACGAATTCGCGTCTACGAGCCGGAGACGGTCTGATCAACGCCCTGGGCGCGCTGGACTGCCCGACAGCTGACCGACCGCCGGGAACCGAATCTGAACGATTCGGCATCCCGCGCTCCAGGCCGAGAACTGCAACGGCCTCGCCTGGCCTCGCCTTTGGCATCGTGCCCAGACCGGCCTCGATGTGGCGGAGGTTGGGTGACGACTTTGCTACTTCAGACCTGCTCTCTCAAGCGCCGCCTTGATCTCGGCTTCGGCCGCCCGCCAAGTTTCTGGCGAGAAGGAGTCGAGTTGCGACGACTTGATGAAGTCCCGAAGCTGCTTCTCCTTTGCATCCCGGATCTCCTGCTCGACTTTCCGGCGCCGTGCGGTGAGTTGCTTCAGCTCGTCGCTCTTCTCGCGAATCTTCTGGTCGAACCCGGACAGCTTGCGTTCAAGTTCGGCGAGAAGATCGCCGGACGATCCCGAACCAGACCCGGGTGCCGTATCGGCTCCCTTTGTGCCGACGGCGCCAACAACCGAGCGCGTTCTTACCGAACAGCCGCTATCAGTCTGAACCTGCGTTCCACTGTTGACCTCGGTCGCAGGACGTGCCCATAGCTGAAGTTAACCTGCAGCCAAGAGAATCGTCGACAGCTGATGGAGCCCTTCATAATCAAGATCTGACCCCGCCTGTTCGAGATGCTCACGGTTCATCATGGATAAATTCTTGCTTCAGCAGCGGGTGCTGGAACGGCTCGCCGAAGACCTGTTGCAAGCCGAACAGGCAGCGCGGGCGGCCCATGAAACGGCGACTCACGAAGAAAGCGTCGCCGAAGATAAATACGACACATTGGGTCTC
>JANYBE010000578.1 GCA_025360945.1 Rhizobacter sp.
CCAGGCTCTTGAGCAGCGCTGCCTTGTCGGGTGCGTGGAACATGTCGAGCGTGCGCTGGTTGACGTCGACGACGCGGATCTCCTGCATGCAACGTTCGACGAACTCGGGGTGCACGTGCGTGAAGACGCGGAAGTCGTCGATGCCGCGCGCGCGCACGTCGTCGATCAGTTGCTTGATGGCGCTGAAGTCTTCCACCCACAGTGACACCGGCGAGTTCTCGAACAGCCCGCGCGCATAGCGTTCGGCCTGCGCCAGACCGCGCTCGGCGCGGGTACGCTGGGTGATGTCCTCGATAGCGACTAGCACGCGGCTCCAATCGCCCTCGTGACCCGGCAGCACCGTGCCGTTGACGAGGATGTCGAGCCGGTCGCCGTTCAGCGAGTAGTTCACCGTCTGGCTGGCAAAGCGCAGGTGACCGTCCCACAGCGCGACCAGTTCATTGATGTGTGGCTCGATCATTGCGTCGCGGAAGACGCGGGCCAGGTTTTCGGTCAGGTGCTGCACGTCGCTGGCCCCGAACAGCTCCAGCGTGCGGTGGTTCACGCGCACGACCTTGATCTGCTGGCTGCATGCCGCCACGCGGCTGTGGTCGGCGTTCAGGAAGGTGCGTAGGTCGGTCACGCCGGCGGCGCGCCAGCTGTCGAACAGTGCGCGCAGACCGCCGTAGTCTTCAAGCCAGAGCGAGACCGGCGCGAGCTCGAACATCTCTTCGTAGGCGGTATTCATGTCGAGCCTCGCATGAGCGCCTCGATCTCGGCCGCGACCACTGGCACGTCACGGCTCATCAGCTCGCAGCCGGTGTCGGTGACGAGCGCGTCGTCCTCGATGCGAATGCCGATGTTCCAGAAGCGTTCGGGCACACCGGCCGCGGGTCGCACGTACAGGCCCGGCTCGATCGTGACGACCATGCCTGGCGCGAGCACGCGCGAGGGTTTCATCACGACGGGACGACCCAAGCCGTTGGGCTGCTCGCACGGTGCTTCGTCGAGTGCTAGGTACTCGCCCACGTCGTGCACGTCGCGGCCCAGCCAGTGGCCGGTGCCGTGCATGTAGAACTGGCGGTAGGCGGCCGAGGCGATCACGGCGTCGACATCGCCGACTGCGTTGCGGTCCAGCAGGCCGACATCGAGCATGCCCTGCGTCAGTACACGCACCGCTGCGTGGTGCGCATCGCGCTGGCGCGCACCGGGGCGGGTGACGGCGATCGCGGCCTCCTGCGCGGCGACGACGATGTCATAGAGCTCGCGCTGCGCCGGTGTGAAGCGGCCGTCGGCGGGGAAGGTGCGCGTGATGTCACTGGCGTAGCCATCGAGTTCGCAGCCGGCGTCGATCAGGCACAGCTCGCCGGCGCGCAGCTCGGCGTCGGCCGCGGCGTAGTGCAGCACGCAGGCGTTCGCGCCGGCCGCGACGATGCTGGTGTAGGCCGGGCTCTGCGCGCCGTGGCGGCGGAACTCGTGCAGCAGTTCGGCCTCGATCTCGTATTCGCGCACGCTGCCTTGTGGCGCAGCGCGAAAGCGCGCGCCGCAGTAGCGCATCGCGCGCGCGTGCGCTCCAGCGCTGATCTGCGCGGCGCGGCGCATCGTCGCGATTTCGCCAGCGTCCTTGTGCAACCGCATCTCGGCCAGCAGCGGCGCGAGGTCGCGCTGCACCGTCGGGCATTCGACGCCGCTGCGCGAGCGGGCGCGCAAGGCCTCGAGCCAGGTTTGGAGCCGGCGGGGCACGGCGTCGCCGACGCCGGACGGGAACCATACCGCGGGCTGGTTTGCGAGCTGGTCGGCCATCACCGCGTCGATCGTCGCCACATCGAAGGCCTGGTCCACGCCCAAGGCGGCCGGTGCGGCCTCGACGCCGAGGCGCAGGCCGTCCCAGATCTCATGCTCGGGGTCGCGCTCGCGGCACAGCAGCGCGGTCGCGCCGTTCGCCTGCACGACCAGCCACGCGGTCGGCTCCTCGAAGCCGGTCAGATAGTGGAACGAGCTATCGTGCCGGTACGGGTGGTCGCTGTCGCTGTTTCGCTGGCGCTCGGGTGCGGTCGCTATCAGCGCGATGCCGCCACCGGCCTCGCGCAAGGCTTGTGCAAGTCGTGTGCGGCGCTGGGTGAAGACGGTCGAATCCATGCTCGAACTGTAGCCTTCCGGCCGGCACCGATGCGGCGCGCGCGTGCTTGCGCTAACCTCTCCCGCGCCACAACTCACACATCAATGCCACCATGCAATACCGACGACTGGGCCGCAGCGGCCTGAAGGTCAGCGAGCTCTCGCTTGGCTCCTGGGTCACGTACCACAACCAGGTCGACACCGGCTCGGCCACCGAGATGCTCGCCGCGGCGATGGACGCGGGCGTGAACTTCTTCGACAACGCCGAGGCCTACGCCGCCGGCCAGAGCGAGGTCGTGATGGGCCAGGCCTTCAAGGCGCTGAAGTGGCCGCGGCTGAACTACATCGTCTCGACCAAGTTCTTCTGGGGGCTCTCGCGCGAGGGCAACACCACGAACCGCCGCGACACGCTGAACCGCAAGTACCTGATGCAGGCGATCGACGGCTCGCTCGCGCGCATGGGGCTGGACTTTATCGACCTCGTCTACTGCCATCGCCCCGACCCGCACACGCCGGTGGAGGAGACAGTGCATGCGATGAGCGACATGATCACCCAGGGCAAGGCGCTGTACTGGGGCACGAGCGAGTGGTCGGCGGGCGAGATCCGCGCCGCGTGGGACATCGCCGACAGGCACCACCTGCACAAGCCGGTGATGGAGCAGCCGCAGTACCACCTGTTCCACCGCCAGCGCGTCGAGCAGGAGTACGCCCGGCTCTATGAGGACATCGGCCTGGGCCTGACGACCTGGAGCCCACTCGCCAGCGGGTTGCTCACCGGCAAGTACAAGGACGGCATTCCGCCCGGCAGTCGCGGTGCGATGGAAAGCATGGGCTTCCTGACCAAGAGTCTCGGCGATGCGGCGAAGAACGCCGCCGTCGCTCAGCTCGAAGGCATCGCCGCCGAGCTGGATTGCAGCGTTGCGCAGCTCGCGATCGCGTGGGTCGCGAAGAACCCGCACGTCAGCACCGTGATCACCGGCGCGTCAAAGCTGTCGCAGTTGCAGAGCAATCTCGGCGCGGTGGAAGTGATCGCGAAGCTGACGCCCGAGGTGATGGCGAAGATCGACGCGATCAGCGCGCCACTAGCAGAGTGAGGCGGCACACGGCGGCGGTCAGGGCTCGCGCTTGCGCACCACGCGCCAGCCCAACCACGCCGCGCCTGCGATGACGCCGATCCGCAGCACGCGGCGCCAGCGGCGGCCGCCGCGCAGCGACGGAATGACGCTGCTAACCAGCGCCGCGGCCACCCGGTAGCGCCGCAGCCAGGCCAGCCCCTGCGCAAGCCGGTCGCCCGCTGCGGCCGGCCCGGCACCGAACAGCGCACGCCCGATCGTCCCGCCGAGCGAATCACCGACGAGTGCGCGCAGCAACTGGCGCGGCTTGGTGGCGAGCCGCAGCTGCGCAAACTCGCGTCTCAGTTCGTTGCGCTGAAATGCGATGCGCGTGAGCAGGACCTGCTTGCGCGCGTGCCGCTCGGTGGAGTTCATTCCTGATCCCGGCCACGCATGAACGCAGCATCGTTATGCAGCTCGGCGAGCGTCTCGGTCATCAGCGGCGGGTAGGTTCGCAGCCGTGCGCGCAACCACCACAGCAGCCCTGCGCCGGCGAGCGCGTAGGCCAGCGCGATCCAGCCCAGCACGGTGTGGCCAAGCGTCGGCCACAGCGCGAACGCGACCCAGGCTGACAGCGCGACCACGGTGCCGCCGAACAGGCCGAGCGCCGCGATACTTGCGACCAGCGTGAACACGAGTCGTCCACCGGCCTCGCCGACTTCGAGGCTGGCGAGTTCGAGCCGGTGCTGCAAAGTCGCGAACAGACTCGCACCGACGCGCCGCAGCGCGTCGATCAGGTTCGGGTCGTCGCCTGGCGAACGGCTCATGGGGTTTTGATCAGCGGCGGCTGATCAACAGCCCGACGACGACGCCGACGCTCGCCGCGGCGAGGATCGAGCGCCATGGGTGGTCGTGCACGTATTCGTCGGTGGCGCGTGCCGCGACCCTGCTGTGGTGCACGGCGGCATGGCGCGCGTCGTGCAGACGTTCGCGCAAGGCCTTGAGCTGCTGCAGCGCACGCGCGCGCAACTCGGCCGCCTTCTCGCCGGTGGAGGTCGCGGCTTGCGCGAGCATGTCCTCGGCGCCGCTGATGGCGTCGTTGACATCGGATTGCATTTCGTCGGCGGTGGCCGCAGCGGATTTGGGGTTCATGGCGTGAGCTCCTGGTTCGATGACTGGTCAAGGCGAGCCGGCTCTGCGTGGCCTCCCAGTGGCTCTCCTCGATCCCATCATAGTGCGCGTGGGTCATTCAACGCCAGCAGCTGGGCGGGTGTTCCCACGTTCTCCCAGGTGCCATGCCAGACCTCGGCCGTGATCGTGCGGCGGCGCATACCATCGAACAGCAGCGGCCCGAGCGCGACGCGCATGCCCGGCGCGATGTGGGCGCACAGCGAGGCGCGGCACAGCGCGAGGTTGGCGTAGGTCCAGCGTCGGCCGTCGCGGCCGGCGTCGTCGGCTAGGCCGTAGCCGTCGGCGTCCAGACCGAAGTCGCCTTGGATATGAAACGACGGATTCGGCACCAACCACAGATGGGCTTGCGCCGTGCCCTGCGCGAAGCGTTCTGCGGATGAGGTGTCGAAGCGGAACTGCGGCGCATAGATGTCGCCCGAGACGAGCCAGAACGCATCGTCTGCGTGGTCTGCGAGCAGCGGCAAGGCCTTCGCGATACCGCCCGCGGTTTCCAGCGCGCCGCCGTGGTCGCGGCCTTCCATCGAGTAGCGGATCGTCACGCCCCTGCGCGCGCCATCGCCGAGCGCGGCGACGAGGCGGTCCTCGAGCCACGCGGTGTTGACGACGATCTCGCGCACGCCAGCGCGCGCGAGCGCCTGGATGTGCCACTCGATCAGCGGCTTGCCGTTCACCGCGAGCAGCGGCTTGGGCGTGTGATCGGTCAGCGGGCGCATGCGTTCGCCACGACCGGCGGCAAGAATCATTGCTTTCACTCGCGCACCTCTCCGCGGTTCAGCGCGTGGCGCTCGACCCTGCCCGGCGCGAACGCCTCGATCAGCGAGGCGAGCAGCGCGTGCGCACGCGCTGAGTTGTCGGCGCCGACGTTGCACACATAGACATCGAGCGTGACCGACGCGATCTCGGGCCAGGTATGCACCGCGAGGTGCGACTCGGCCAACAGTACGACGCCGGTGATGCCGACGGGCGCCTGCGCGTTCGTGTCGGGCGCCGCAGTGAAGCGATGGAACAGTTCGCCGACCGGTTGCAGGCCTGCGCCATGCACCGCGTCCAGGCACGCCGCGCGCAGCGCGTCGAGGGCGGTCATCACCGCGCGATCCACCGGGCAGTCGCGCAGGTCAGCAGTCAGGTGCAGTCCGTGCATCGCATGAATTATCCGGGGCAACGGGCGCGCGGCCGGCCACCCCTAAAATGCCAGGCTTTCCCGCCCACCGCAACCGGACCCGCATGGCCACCACCCCCACCTCCACGAACGCGACCCTGATGGCCAACTCGATCCGTGCGCTCGCGATGGACGCGGTGCAGCAGGCCAACTCAGGCCACCCCGGTGCGCCGATGGGCATGGCCGACATGGCTGTGGCGCTGTGGGGCCGGCACCTGCGTCACAATCCGGGCAACCCGCACTGGGCCAACCGCGACCGCTTTGTCCTCTCAAACGGCCACGCGTCGATGATTCTTTACGCGCTGCTGCACCTGACTGGCTACGACCTGCCGATGAGCGAGCTGCGAAACTTCCGCCAGCTGCACAGCAAGACTCCGGGCCACCCGGAGCACGGCCTGACGCCGGGCGTCGAGACCACCACCGGCCCGCTCGGCCAGGGCCTGGCCAATGCGGTCGGCATGGCGCTGGCCGAGAAGCTGCTGGCCAAGGAATTCAACCGTGACGGCCATGCCGTCGTCGACCACCACACCTATGTGTTCATGGGTGACGGCTGCATGATGGAGGGCATCAGCCATGAGGCCAGTGCGCTCGCGGGGGCGTGGAAGCTCGGCAAGCTGATCGCGCTGTACGACGACAACGGCATCTCGATCGACGGCAAGGTTGCGCCCTGGTTCATCGACAACACGCCGGAGCGCTTCCGCGCCTACGGCTGGAACGTGATTGCCGATGTCGACGGTCACGATGCCGATGCGGTCGACGAAGCGATCAAGCAAGCCATTGCGCAGAGCAGTGGCACGGCGCCCGGCGGCGGCAAGCCGACGCTGATCTGCTGCAAAACCACGATCGGCCAGGGTTCGCCGAACCGCGCTGGCACTGCAAAGGCGCACGGCGAGGCACTCGGCGCCGACGAGATCAAGCTGACGCGCGCCGCGCTCGGCTGGACCAGCGAACCCTTCGTGATCCCCGAGGAGGGGTACACGCTGTGGGATGCGCGCCGCGAAGGCCTGGCCCACGAAACGCAGTGGGTCGACGCCTTCGCCGCATATGCCAAGGTCTACCCCGAGCTTGCGGTCGAGTTCGCGCGGCGCCTGGACAACGAGCTGCCGAAGAATTGGGCGCAGACTGCGGTCGACGCCGCAGTGGCCGCGCACACCAAGGCCGAGACCGTGGCCAGCCGCAAGGCCAGCCAGCTCGCGCTCGAGGCCTTTACGAAGGCTTTGCCCGAACGGCTCGGCGGCAGCGCCGACC
>JANYBE010000587.1 GCA_025360945.1 Rhizobacter sp.
GACCGGTGACCTCGCGCGCCGCAAGCTCCTCCCCGGGCTGTTCCACCTCGCGCAGGCGGGCCTGTTGCCGGAATGCCGCATCGTCGGCACGTCACTCGACGACCTCGACGACGACGGGTTCCGTTCGTACGCGCGCGGCGCGCTCGACGACTTCGCCCACCACGGCGTTCCCGATGCCGACTGGGACGGGTTCTCGGCGCGGCTCTTCTACGTCTGCCAGTCGGCGGGCAAGGAAGCGTTGGCCAAGATCGTCGGCGAGCTCGAAGATGAGCTCGGCGGCGACGTCGCCCGCCTCCACTACCTGAGTGTTCCGCCCGCGGCCGCGCCCGAGGTCGTGCAGAGTCTCGGTGAGGTCGGGTTGGCGCATCGCGCGCGCATCATCATGGAGAAGCCGTTCGGCACCGATCTCGCGAGCGCGGTGAAGTTGAACGAGGCGCTGCACGCGACGTTCGACGAGGACCAGATCTTCCGCATCGACCACTTCCTCGGAAAGGAAGCGGCGCTGAACATCCTGGCGTTCCGGTTCGCGAACGGTCTGTTCGAGCCCATCTGGAACCGCCAGCACATCGCGCACGTCCAGATCGACGTGCCCGAGACGTTGTCGATCGGCCACCGCATCGGCTTCTACGAGAAGACGGGCGCCTACCGCGACATGGTGGTCAATCACCTGTTCCAGGTGTTGGCGTTCATGGCGATGGAGCCGCCGACCGCGCTCGAGCCTCGTTCCATCGGCGAAGAGAAGAACAAGGTCTTCCGTTCGCTCAGCCCGATCGAGCCGTCGCAGGTCGTGCGCGGTCAGTACGACGGCTACCTCGACGAGCCCGGTGTGCGCCCGCACTCCGATACCGAGACGTTCATCGCGTTGCGCTGCGAAGTCGACAACTGGCGTTGGGCCGGCGTGCCGTTCTACTTGCGAACCGGCAAGCGCATGGCCGAAGGCGCGCGCATCATCTCGATCGCGTTCCGCGAACCGCCTAAGAGCATGTTTCCAGCCGGCTCGGGCGTCGGCGCGCAGGGCCCGGATCACCTGACCTTCGACCTGGCAGATGCCTCTAAGATGTCGTTGTCGTTCTACGGCAAGCGTCCCGGCCCCGGTATGCGGCTGGACAAACTCAGCTTGCAGTTCGCGATGAACGATACCGGGCTGCTCGGCGATGTGCTCGAGGCCTACGAGCGCCTGATCCTCGACGCGATGCGCGGCGACCGCACGCTTTTCACGACTGCCGAAGGCATCGAGCGGCTGTGGCAGGTCTCGACGCCGCTGCTCGAAGCGCCGCCGCCGGTGCGCTTGTACGCGCCGGGGTCATGGGGGCCGAATGCGATCCATCAGCTCGTCGCACCGCGAGCCTGGCGCTTGCCATTTGAGCGCGCGTGGCGGGATCCGAATCGCGCGGGAAGCTGAATGTCGCTCGATTGAAAATTGACGACGAGGTATAAGTTGTGCGCGAGCCTCCCCACCAGCCGCGCGTTGCTGCTTCCCGTGGCGCTGCTGGTGCTTGAGCCGATGGCGAACTACTAGAATTTGTATCGCACACCCAAGCCGAGCTGGGTGGCGCTCGTGTGACCTTGGAAGGTCTTTTGCACGTAGCCTCTCTTTTGGGCTGAGTAGTCGGTGGCGACGTAGAACGTAGTCACCTTGTCCCATCGATACAGCCCGAGCGCATAAATTGTGCCTAGCGATCCATCGGCCGCAAAGGTGGCGGCGTCCGTCGCGTCAAACGGTGCAAGCGTGCTTCCACTGCCGTCGGGGTTGCTGCCGTCTTGCGCCGCGTTTCTGGTCTTGGAATAGTTGTAGCCCAGAACATATTCAAATTTCATGCCCGGGTTGAGCTGCATCGACAGCGCGTAGATGGTGTCTGTGCGTGCGCCCAGCGACGTCGGCTGTTCAATCTGAGCCCTGATCACGCCGCCGTTGACGCGCAGCCAAGGAACCGGGATCACATTGCCGCCGAAGGCATAAACTTTTTTCTCCAGGCCGTTGATTTTTGCTTGTGTGTAGCTGCCACTCGCATGCCAGAGGTCACTGCTGCTGTTATAGGCCAGGCCGACCGCGGTTTCGGTCGAATGGTCGTCGTTGTGGACCACATCGGTTCCGCCGTCGTTGCGCAGACCGACGAACTGGTAAGCCGCATAGGTGATCCAGTTATCGCCCCATTGCTTCTTCCACTCTGCGGAGGCATCCGTACGGCTGCCCGTGGCGGACTCGAAATAGGTCTTGGGTGCGACGATCACGTCATTGTCGAACCAGCCGATTTCCGACAGGTTGGCTCGCGCGGTGTCGTTCGGCTGGGCCCAGATCGCGTTCACGTCGCGTGCCAGAGTGTTCTGGCGACCCACCGTGATCTTGCCGATCGTAGGACTTTGGATTCCGACCCAGGAATCGCGGTTGAAGAGCACGCCGGGCGTGTCCATGTTGCCCGTGGGCGATTCGTATTCGCCCTCGAGTCGCAACAACAACACTGTGTTGGTATCGGAGTCCAGCACATGAGAGCCGTTGATGCCCCACTTGCTGGCGCTCAACCAGGGTTTGTCGATGCCGATCCAGCTCCTGTCGTTGGCGCCGCCAGTTGGCGAGGAGGCATATGGGCCCCCGGTGGAGTTGTGGTTCAGCGTTACCTCGATCGTGCCGTACAAGCCCAGGGTCGTATCGCCGTTGTCAATAATTCGAAACTTTTCAGGAAATTCGATCTGCTTGACAAACTCCGGGTCCAGTGCCTTTTTCGCTTTGGCCGGTTCCTGCGCGGAAGCCATGCCCATTGCGGACGCCGGCGCGCCGGCGGTCGTCGGAGCGGGCTCCTGCCGGGAGCGCAATAGTTCCTGCACTTGACTTTGTAGCTGCTGAATTTGTAGTTGCTGTTTGGCGAGCAAGTCCAGAACTTCTGGACTTGCGGTATCTGCATGCGCGCTTGCTGTCATGCTGAGCAGCGCGGCGGCAACCACCAGTGTGCAGATCGCGAACTTGAAGCGAGAGAATGCCATGATGTTTCCTGTAGATGGGAGAGGAGTGGCCCAGCGAGGACGACAACGGCCGAGCGAGCACCCTTTTCTGGGCGCCCTGAACGACGTCTTCGGCGCGGGTGAGCGCAGCATGCTGGTCGTCTGTGACGATTCCGTGACACCTTGGGTGGAACGCTGGGACCTGCGGCGCTCACACAACGGTTGTCCTGACTCGCGCTGCGGTTCGGTTTTTGCGGGCCGTGGGCGCCTGGACATCTTGAGGTCGACGCCATTTGATGACGAACGGGCATTGCACTTTGAAATCGCACACCTCGGTCGTGCGGCACACCGCAAAGTTGCTGGCTCAGCTACGCAGCGGCGTGGAGAACTGCAAGGAAAACTTGTCAGGTGGTCGGCGGAAGCTGCACCGTGAAGAGCGCAGCGCCAGTCGGCAGGTTCGACGCAACGATGCGCCCGCCATGCGCCTGTGTGTCGATCAGGTTGTCGATCGCAACGAGGTCGTCCTTCCAGACCAGTTCCGCCAAGCGCGAACGGCGACCCCGCCGACCTGACGCGTCAGAATTTCGAGGAGCGCGTGCTCCTCGCGTGTCAGGTCCAGCGGCAGCTCAGCGCGAGTCTCACGTTGTCCGACTGGGTCGAGGCTGAGATCTGCCATCGTCAGCAACGAAGGTCGCGTCAGCTCGGAGCGACGCAGCAGTGCCCGCACGCGGGTCAGCAGTTCCTCGAATGCGAAAGGCTTGGTGAGGTAGTCGTCGGCACCCGTGTTCAGGCCAGCAATGCGGTCGCTCAGTGCACATCACGCGCGGCGAGCATCAGGATCGGCGTCTGCACCCCGCGAAGGCGCAGGTCACGGCACAGCGTAAGCCCATTCTTGCCAGGCAGCATCCAGTCCACGATGAGCGCGTCGTAGTCCAGAGCGAAGGTCTGCTGATCCCCCTCGTCGGCCGAATAGGCAACGTCGATCATGAAGCCCTCCTCCTCGAACCCACAAGCCAGCAGGCGGGCTGCTTTCCTATCATCTTCGACAGCAGGATCCTCATGGTCCGGGTTCTCAATCGCGCTGTCCGTTCGCGTTCGCGGCAAATCTCGCACCAACGGTCGCGCGTGGACGACGCGGCGATATTCCTGAAGAAGAATTCAGGCTTTCTTGCGGTGTTCTTCAGGATTGCCCCGCTACGCTGCCTCAGTGGATTTAGGACAATCCGCTTGCGCTTACCCAAGCGTCAGACCATTGAAGGCTCTGCCTTGCTGCGTCCGGGGCGCTCAGCATCTCTCGTCCGCGGCTCGCGAGCACACTCGCGTGTGCCGTGTTGATGGCCCCAAGCCACCTACTCGACCTAAAACGAAATGAATTCGGAGGGACGCATGAACGCCAAACTCAGGCACAGAACATGGCTTGCGCTTGGCACTGTGGTAGTGCTCTCGACGGCGGGCGCCGTTTGGTGGCTCATATTCGCGCGCGCAAGCGCTGCCGATGCGGTTACCGCACCGGCGCCCCTGCTGGAGCACGTCGGCGCCCAGGTGGTCGTCGGTGAAGGTTCGCCATTGCGGCGAACGCTCGCGATTCAAAGCGTCGCCGAGCAGGTCGTCGAAGTCCCGTTCGCGCTGCCCGCGACGGTTGAGGCCGACACGGCTCGGCTCGTCAAGGCCCTGACGCCGCTGGCGGGCCGAATCGTCAGCCTCGACAAGCGCTTGGGAGACCCTGTGCAACGAGGCGAGGTGCTGTTCCGGATCGATTCGCCCGACCTCGGGCAGGCGATCAGCGATCAGCAGAAGGCCAAGGCGGCGCTAGCGCTGGCACGCCGCGCGCTGGACCGGCAGCGCGAGTTGGGCGCTTCGGACATCGCCGCGACGCGCGAGATCGAACAGGCCCAGAACGATTTCGAGCAGGCAAGCACCGAATTTGCGCGCGCCGAGGCCCGGCTCACGCAAATGGGTGCGGGCGACCCGCACGCGGTCCAGGGGCGTGTGCTGGCGGTGCGCTCGCCGATCACAGGCCGCGTGGTCGACCTGAGCGCTGCCGCCGGGGCTTACTGGAACGATGCCACGGCGTCGTTGATGACGGTGGCCGACCTGTCGACCGTGTTCGTGACGGCAAATGCCGACGAGAAGGATCTGAGCTCCATCTTCGTCGGCCAGTCCGCTCAGATCGCGCTCGACGCCTACCCAGGAGACTCGTTCGCCGGCAAGGTGCGCTACGTCGGAGAACTCCTCGATCCTGACACGCGCCGCGTGAAGGTGCGCATGCAGTTCGACAACCGCGATGGTCGGCTCAAGCCCGGCATGTTCGCGAAGGCAACATTCCTGTCCAAGTCGCACCGCGGCCTGCTGGTACCACTGACGGCGGTGGTGCAGCGCGGATTCAACGCACGTGTGTTCGTGGAGACCCAAGCGTGGCGCTTTGAACCACGAGTCGTGCAACTCGGTTCGCGGATCGGCGAAAGTGTCGAGATCGTCGCCGGGCTCAAAGCCAACGAGCGGATCGTCGTCAAGGACGGGGTGCAGCTCAATGATTGACGCGATCGTCACGACGTGCCTGAAGCGGCGCGGGATCGTCTGGCTCGTCTTCGTTCTGGTGGCACTCTACGGTGGGTATTGCTGGACTCAACTGCCCCTGGAGGCCTACCCCGACATCGCGGACACGACCTCGCAGGTCGTCACCCAGGTGCCGGGTCTGGCGGCCGAGGAGGTCGAGAAGCAGATCACCATCCCGCTTGAGCGCGAAATCATGGGCACGCCCGGCATGTACGTGATGCGCTCGAAGAGCACCTTCGGACTGTCGCTTATCACGGTCGTGTTCCAAGACGGTGCGGAAGACTACTGGTCGCGTCAGCGCCTGCAGGAGCGCATCACCGGCATTGCGCTGCCCTACAGCGCGCAGCCCGGGCTGGACGCGCTAACCTCGCCGATCGGCGAGATCTATCGCTACACGCTCGAATCGAAGACGCGTGACCTGCGCGAGCTCTCGGAGCTGCAGTTCTGGAAGGTGATTCCGCGCTTGAAACAGGTAGCCGGCATCGCCGACGTGGCCAACTTCGGGGGAGTCACGACGCAGTTCCAGCTCGAATTTGATCCCGCCCGACTGATCAAGTACAACGTTTCGCTGTCCCAGATCACCCAGGCGATCAACGCCAACAACTCGAGCGCGGGCGGCAGCGTGCTGAATCGCGGCGAGCAGGGCTTCGTTGTGCGCGGGGTGGGGCTGATCAGCGGACTCGAAGACCTGGGCAACGTTGTCGTCACGCAAAAGGGCGGCGTGCCCGTCCTGGTGAAAGACCTGGGTGCCGTCAAGCTCGGTTCACAGGAGCGCCACGGCATTCTCGGCAAGGACGACAAGGCGGACACGATCGAAGGCATCGTCCTATTGCTCAAGGGCGAGAACCCGTCGCGCGTGCTGGCCGGCGTCCACGATGCGGTGCGCGACCTCAACGACAACATCCTGCCCAAGGACGTTCAGGTCGTGCCCTACATAGACCGAACGATGCTCGTGCAGGCGACGGTGCACACGGTGGGCAAGACGCTCCTCGAAGGCATGGCCCTGGTCACGCTGGTGCTGCTCCTGTTCCTAGGCAGCCCGCGTGCCGCGCTGATCGTCGCAGTGACGATCCCGCTGTCGCTGCTGACCGCGTTCATCTGCATGCACCAGTTCAAGGTCCCGGCGAACCTGCTGTCGCTGGGCGCGATCGACTTCGGCATCGTCGTGGATGCGTCGATCGTCGTGATGGAGAACATCCTGCGTCGGCGTGAGGCCCATGAGGGCCGGGCGCTGAAACCGCGTGACGTGCTGAAGGCGACACTGCAGGTGACGCGCCCGATCTTCTTCGGCATGGTCGTGATCATCACCGCCTACGCGCCGCTGTTCGCGTTCCAGCGTATCGAATACAAGCTGTTTTCGCCGATGGCATTCGCAATCGGCTTCGCGTTACTGGGCGCGTTGGCAGTGGGGCTGTTGCTGATCCCTGGATTAGCCTACGTGGCCTACAGGAAGCCGCGCAAGCTCTTCCGCAACCCGTTGCTGGAGAAGTTGGGGTCGTGGTACGAAGCTCTGCTGCACCGTGTCGTGGGCCGGGGCGTGCTCACCGTCGTCGCGTTCGGATTCGCCCTCGTCTGCGTGATCGGCTTCGGCGCCACGCTCGGGCGCGACTTTCTGCCCTATCTGGACGAAGGCTCGCTGTGGCTGCAGGTCACGCTGCCGCCGGGCATCTCGTTCGACAAGGCAACCGAGATGTCGAACACCTTGAGGCGCGCAACGCTGGAGTTCAAGGAGGTGTCCTACATCGTCACCCAGCTCGGTCGCAACGACGACGGCACCGACCCGTTCACGCCCTCGCACATCGAGTCCAGCGTCGGGCTGCATCCGCAAGAGACCTGGGCGTCGGGCTGGAGCAAGCAGGAGTTGATCGCGCACATGGCCGCGCGCTTTGCGCAGTTGCCCGGTACCGACGTCGGCTTCACGCAACCAATGATCGACGGGGTGCTCGACAAGCTGGCGGGCGCGCACAGCGACCTGGTGGTCAAGATCTACGGCAACGACTTCACGGAAACGCGACGCATCGCCCGCGAAATCGAGCACACGCTGAAGGCGGTACCTGGCGCAGCGGATGTCGTGATTGATCAGGAGCCGCCGCTGCCACAGGTGCGCATCGAGATCGATCGCGGCGCGGCAGCGCGCTATGGCATCAACGTGTCGGACATCGCCGAGCTGATCGGCACCGGCATCGGCGGCGCGCCGGTCGCGCAGATCTTCATCGACGAGCGCCGTTATGACATCGCGGTGCGATTCAAGGCCGAGGCGCGGAATGACCCGCAGGCCATTGGCCGTCTCATGCTGACTTCGCCTGGCGGTCAACGCATCGCGCTAGCCCAGGTCGCCAGCATCCGCCTCGACGACGGTGAAAGCACGATCACGCGCGAGATGGGCAAGCGCCACCTCACCGTGCGTCTGAATTTGCGCGGGCGCGACCTGGCCTCATTCCTAAACGACGCCAAGCAGAAGATCGAGGCGGGGGTTCACTACGACCGCTCGCGCATCCAACTCTCGTGGGGTGGCCAGTTCGAGAATCAGCAGCGCGCCCAGGCGCGACTGATGCTAATCATGCCGATGGTGCTGGTGATCATGTTCGTGCTGCTGTTCGCGCAGTTCAAGAACCTGTGGCAACCGACGATGATCCTGATCTCGGTGCCGCTGG
>JANYBE010000602.1 GCA_025360945.1 Rhizobacter sp.
CCCATGTGGATGATGGTCAGCGTGTAGCCGTCCGGTGCACTGTGGGCACCCATCTCGGTGCCGATGTTGCCGCCGGCGCCGGACTTGTTCTCGACGATGACGCTCTGACCCAGCGCCGGTGCGAGCCGAACGGCCAACCACCGTGCCCGAATGTCGGTCACGCCACCCGAGCCGCCTGGCACGATGATGCGGATTGGCTGCTTGGCCGGCCAGGGTGGATCACCCGCGGCCGCGAGCATATGAATAGTCGCTGCAAGGGCAGCTATGAAAAACTTGATGAGTCCGGCCACTTGGTTCTCCTTGACGCATAAGGTGAGCGCTGAATAACTCTAGGGCAGAAACCGCCTGCGTGAAATACTGTTCCGTGCGCAGCTGGCTGCAACCGTTGGTTCAAGCGCGCGAGGAACGAGGACGGACCAATTCATGGACAAGCTTCGCGCGTTGCAGTGCTTCATGAGCGCCGCCATCGAGAAGAGTTTTTCGGGGGCGGCGCGGGCACTCGGCGTGAGCGTTCCTGCCGTGGCCAAGATGGTGACTGCGCTCGAGAAGAGCTTGGGTGTCGCCTTGTTCGAGCGCACCACCCACGGGCTGACGCTGACCACCGGCGGTGAGGGCTACCTTCGGTCCTGCGCTCCGGCACTGGCCCTGCTCGATGAGGCTGACGATCAGGCGCGCGCATCGACGGCGCGTTTGAGGGGCACGCTGGTGATCGGCGTTCAACATGTCATCGCTCGCGGCTGCCTCACGGCAGCGCTGCCACGTTTTCATGCCCGCCATCCCGACATCGGGCTCGATGTCCGCGACTTCAAACGCGCGACCGAAGAGGATATGAACGGCTTGGACGTCATGCTTGTTCTAGGTTGGCCGAACACGCCGAACTTTGTGCAGCGGCCGATCGCGGCGGGACGCTTCATCGTGGCGGCATCCCCGGCGTATTGGGCCGCGAAGGGCACGCCGGAGTGCCCGAAGGATCTTGAGCGACACGAGTGTCTGCCGATCCGCGCCATTGATGGGACGGTGATGGATTTGTGGACATTTACGCGCGGTACCCAACAAGAGTCCGTCACGGCCAAGGGCTGGCTCACTACTACCAACGCGCACCGCGACATGGTGATCGACCTGGCGGTCGCGGGGCATGGCGTCGTGCGCCTTCTCGACTGGACCAATCTGGCGGAACTCGCCACGGGTTCATTGGTTCGCGCGCTGACCGACTGGGAATCGGCTGAGGCACCTCCCGTCAATCTGATCTACCGTCCGGGCTTGCGCCGCACGGCTCGCGCCAGGGCGTTCATTGAGTTCGTCATCGAGTTGTTCCAGGAACTGGAACAGGTTCGGGGTGATCGAGTCCAGGGCACGGAGCGGCCGCCCTGGCTACGACGTCACTACGAGCGTTCCTCGGCGATCGCGGCTCGCGCTTGATGGCCAAGCGCAACGCGTCCTGCGGACGATCCACGCCGTCTGGCAGGCTCGACCGTGTACGTGAACGGCCTCGCATGGCGACGATCTTCTGCATGTCCAGTTCAACGCTCCCGAACTGAATGAAGAATATGCCACGAGGTTCACTTGGAGCGAACCTACCTGGCGACCGAGCGTTGCCGCGGTCACGAACCAGCGATGCCGACCCCAACCAGACATCCACCAATTCGACTTGCCGTCCTTGAAGCTGTCGTTGGCAGTACTCGGTACTTCGAGAGCGCGGGTCCGATCGAATTTGATGCACAGTGGCGCTTTGCGCTCACCGCCGCTTCGCGCCCAACGAAGTACGACGCGCGCGCCGCTATCGCCGTACTGCTCCTCGAGTTTTCCGAATTGGCTGGGCTGGCTAGCACGCGCTCAGCTGCGTGGCAGCAAAAGCCATCTGTCACAATCGAGACTCTGTCATTAGGGAGTAGCTAACCTTCCGTCAGCGGAGGGGGTTCACGTCAACATTCTTGGGATTCAACGAATTCCATGGCGTGAGCAGCAACCGGGACTGCTTTGGTCCGCGGCTTGATCGGCGAGACCTTTGGCCACAACGCGAACCGCCAGCCGGGCCAGCAGCGTCGCTGCGCCAATGTTCAATTGCTCGCCCGGCCGCCCTTTTTGCCATGCTTGTCTCGTTGCTCTTGTTTGCCTTGTCCGCGGGCGCGATCTATTTCGCGTGCGAATTCTTCGTCAACGGCGTCGAGTGGCTCGGGCACCGCCTGAATCTTAGCGCCACCGCCACGGGCACCGTGTTGGCAGCCTTTGGCACGGCACTGCCGGAAAGTGCGGTTACCTTCATCGCGGTCGTACTGGGCAACTCGCCAGAACAAAAAGACATCGGCGTCGGCGCAGCGCTGGGCGGTCCGTTGGTCCTGGCGACCATCGCCTACGCCGTCGTCGGGTTTGCATTGCTCGGAAATCGCCGCAAGCTTCAACGGGGCCGTTACGCGGTGGCTGTCGACCAACAACGCTTGAGCCGGGATCAGGCCTGGTTCCTGGGAATCTTCGTGGTCAAGGCCGGCCTGGGTCTGGTGGTATTCACCATCAAGCCGTGGCTGGGGGTGTTGTTTCTGGCGGCCTATGTCATCTATGTCAGGCGGGAACTCAGGGACGACGCTGCTGACAACCACGAAGAGTTGGAGCCTCTCAAGATTCGTCCCGGTGATGCGGCGCCGACCCTGTTCTGGGTGTCATTGCAGACCCTCGGCGCGCTGAGCGTGGTGGCGCTGGCATCGCACGTCTTCGTTATCCAGCTTGAAGCGCTGGGCATTGCCTTCGGCATCGCACCTCATTTGGCCGCTCTGCTGTTGAGCCCGGTGGCCACCGAGCTTCCAGAAACGATGAACGCACTGATCTGGGTTCGGCAGGGCAAGGAGCGCTTGGCGTTGGCCAACATCTCGGGCGCGATGATGATCCAGGCGACGATCCCAAGCGCCTTGGGGTTGTTCTATACGCCATGGCTGTTTGACGGCCCCCTCATAGCCGGTGCGGTGATCACGATGGTGGCTGTGGTCTTCTTGTGGTCATTGTTTCGGCGGGGGGTCATGGACAGCCGGATGCTGGCATCCGTGGGCTTGCTGTACGGCGTTTTTGTAGGCTACGTGGTCTGGCACGTCCGCTGAACTGCCAGCGCAGCGTCAAGGCCTTGGATGGCTCAAAGCTCAACGTGCAGTCGCCCGCCAACGATCCGCACCGGCCCATGGCGCTGCGCGTTGTATCCCGGGTTGGCGATCTGCTGGAAGTCCAGGCTGAAGCTGAACCCTTTGACGATTTGAAGGCTGTAGTAGGCCTCGATGACGTTCTCCCGCCCATAGTGCGTGAGCTGTCCATCACCGAGGAAGCCTCCCAAACCCCCTGCGCCCAGAAAGTCGCGGTGATCGCGGTTCAACCCGGAGGTCGAGAACGCGATCGCGAACGCGTCGTTGGGACGATGCCAACGGGTGCCTTGCATGGAGAGGCCACCAGAAACCGTGTTGTCGATCTCAGTGAACGCATATTCCTCGACCTTGTCGTCGGCGATGCTGCCGCGTAGGAAGAGTCCGATGTCCGGGGCCACACGCTGCTCCAGGCTGATTCCATACCCGGTTTTATCGGCGTCCTTGCGCACGCTTGCCACATCCGGCGTCCCGCCGTTGGTCAACGCCGCATTGATCGCATCGCGGTACCTGCCTGCGAAGGCGCGATTTCGAAATACCATGAACCGCACCGCACCCGAAAGGTCGCCGATGGCGTGGTCATGCTCGAGCTCGAATTGATCGCCGTGCAAGCGTGCGATGTTGTAGTTGAGCACAGTGCCGTTGGCAGTCTCTGGCTCCATGAACCGGCCGACCCGGACCGCCCAGTCATCCCAGTAGAACTCGGATGCCAGCCCGACAGTGTAGGCACGCGCATCCGCAGCGTAGTCCCAGGCGCCGTGGGTGATCAAGGCCCAGTTCAGAAACTGGGAACGCGGATCGTTCGCGTAGCCGCTCTTCTCGAAGATGTCGGTAAGGGTGATCTTGCCGGCCGTGAAGACGATGCGGCGCCGGGCATAGCTGCTGGCCAGTTGGTTCGGGCCGTCCTCGACGTGCTGCTGCTCGCCGCCGAGGTTGAAGGATTGCCTCACAAAAATGCGCGCGACGTACTCGCGAGGAACGGGTCCGCCGTTCTTCTGGATCTCGCCGTTATTGATGCTGGCCAGGCCATAGAGGTCCGACAGGGGTACGCCGGACACCGACTCCGGGTTGACGTAGAACTCCGCACCGTCCCACAGGCGCGCGCCCAGAAATGCGGTGGCCGTCCAGGTATGCGAATACTCTCGGGCAGTGCGCAGGCTCTGGGCTCCCGTGTACGGCGCATCGAACGCGCCCTTGCGCTGCCACACAAACGTGCTCTGCGCGTGCAGGGACCAGCGGCCTTTCGCCGTGTCGGTCGGGGCCGCTGCGTCGTCCAAGCGGGCTGAGGACTTCGATGCCCCTTGCGCTATTCCGTCGGCGGACACGGAGACGACGTCTTGCGTCCCAATCTGCGCACGCGCCGAGGAGGCGACACAGCACGCCAGGACGCAAAGTAGCAGGGCCGGGGATTGAGCCACGAGTCTCGCGAAAAGGTTCTGAATGCGCATGGGTAGATCTCGGTTACGGCACGAGCCATGTTTGACTTGTCTGGACATGGCGAACCCTCAGCGCCCGCCGAAGCGTTGACTGATTCGCACGTCGAGGTGCTAGCGGGTAGAACTGCAGCCGCGGCGGGTGGGCGGGTTCTTACGGCACCGCGGCTTGACCGTTGGAACCCCTCAAGTCGCGGACAACGCCAGTTGAACGAGCTTGGTGAGCAGCAGGGCCGCAGCAACCAGGAGATAGCCACGTAGGACGAGCATCCAGGTTCTGTTGAGAAGCGTGAGCCTCGCGGGGGCGAGGGAAGCGAGAGGCGGCATGCGCCACAAATCTCGCGGGCCATGCTCGAGCTGGGCGGTCGGCCCTGCCGCGATGCCGCGCCATCTTTCATACCACTTGACGCCGACCGCCAGCACCACGGCGAGCGCCGAGCCTCCGATCAATACGCCGATGATTTGTCCTTCGGTGATGCCCGGAAATAGCACAGATGCGGTAAGGATCACCGACAGCATCACGAGCACTGCAATCACTGCGGCGGTGAACACGTTCAACTTCTTCGAGTTGACCCAAGGCCCGAGCACCGCCTGGTCGTTGCAGAGTAGGAGCAGGAACACGGTCGCGCTGGGCAACAGCACCCCGGCCAGCGACTGAACGAGGTTGGTCAAGAGACCCAATGGCGTTCCTGGCGTCAACACCAGCGCGGCCGCCACAACGATGAGCCCCGCGTAGACGGCGTAGAACGCCTTGGCATCACCTGGTTTGCGATGCAGGGAGTGACGCACGGCGAACACGTCGCCGATGGCGTAGGCGGTCGACAGCGACACCGCACAGGCGCCGATGATTGAGGCGTCGATCAGGGCGACGGCGAACAGAATGCCCGGCAGTCGACCGAAGTGCTTTTCCATTCCGACGGCGATTGCCGCGGCATCGCTGAATCCACCGAACTCCGGCGTGCCGGCAAAGGTCGCGGCGGTGAAGGACATCATCGCGATGGCACCGATGATGACAATCGCAATGCCAATCCACAGGTCCGCGCGACCGTAGCGCAGAAACCGCGGAGTGATTCGCTTTCGATGACGTAGCTCTGCTGAAAGAACAACTGCCACGGTGCGACCGTGGTCCCAACGATCGCGATGATCAACAGCAGCACGTCGCTAAGTTTGGCGTTCTCGGGCATGTGCGGAACGAGCGCGTCGCGGGCGATCTGACCCATGGGTGGATGAATCAGAATGAAAATCGGCACCAGCAGGAGGCTGCCAGCTACGAGCACCATCGAGATGCGCTCGAACTTCCTGAAGTCTCCCGTGCTCGCGGAGCCGACGATGATGGTGGCAGAAGCCACGACGCCCCAGAACTTCGACACGCCAAGGTAGTCCAGGCCCAGGCTGATGCCGATGAATTCGGTGACGATCGTCAGGGCGTTCAGGACAAACAAGTCGATGACGCTGAATGCACCCCAGAACTTCCCGAAGCGCTCGAATATGAGCCGCGCGTGGCCAACCCCGGTCACGGCGCCAAGCCGAAGCACCATCTCCTGGTTGACGAACAGGACCGGGACGAGAAGCAGAAGTGTCCACAACAGCGAAGTGCCGTAGTTCTGGCCCGCCTGGGTGTATGTGCCGAAGGCGCCGGCGTCGTTGTCGCCCACCATCACGATCAAGCCCGGGCCCAGGATGGCAAGCAACGTGGTGAAGCGGTGTTGCCAGTTCTGTCGAGGTCGTGTGTCTCCTTGACGGATCGTGCCGAATGCCCCCCGGATATCACCCACGTGGGCAGAGTCGAGCACGGCTGCGCCGGTGGTGCCAGAGACCTCTGGAGGATGGTTTGCTTGGTAGATGACGGACATGGTGCTTCCTTGCCAGTGATCACGCATGCCGGGACCAGACGAGCATTCCCTGGAGGGATGGTCGTGTCAGCGCGGCTTCTTGAGAGAGATGCGCACGCGCACCGTCACAGGTGCTGCGCTGGCGCGCTTGGGCATCGTCGGAAAGCAGACGCAACACCCCGTCGCTTTCTTGACGTGCAAGCATGGAGAGCGCGTCGACAATGACGCGCCCGGAGCACGGCGACAAGGCCGCTGCAAACGCAGTCTCGCCGCGGCTTGCGAGCAGTTCGCGAAGGACGAGTGGACGGCGGGCAGCAGTTGCAGCCCGCAGGGCGCGCTGCAGCGCGTCGTGGGTACAGGTGAAGAACAACATGGGACTCTCCTTGGGGCACGCCGCCTCAGAGGGTCCCCGCGGACTCACGCGAGCAGACGCCTCCGAGGCTGGGCCGGATGCAGGTGTTTCAAAGACGGGGGTGCGAGAAGGGAAGGCGCGTTTCGGCGCCAAATGGGGTCGGGGTCCATGTGCGTCTCCTCGAAGAAAAGTGTGAAATGGCTTCCGTGCGGCTTCGGGTCGCTCAGCGCGATCTGGAACCGGGCGCCGTGGCCTGTAGGCGCAAGCAGGCGCGGATGCGAAGAGTCGGCCAAAGGGTACGGCGGTCAAGCGCTTCCGCCAGGACGATCTCGTCGGCAGCCGCCGGGGCGGGTCCACGTGTCGCAGGCTCGCAATTCGCGTCGCTGCGGTGCAGTCTGTGCGAGGTCAATGACATGGCAGTACTCCCTGCAAAAGGGAAGTCGGTCCGGGAATGGACCAGAAAGTCATCGCCGGACAAGCGGTCATGGCCATACGGCCAAACCAAGCTGGGCGATGTTCAACGACGAGAACGTGGAGTCAACAAAACGAATTCGGAAACGAACTCGGCTATCGGCTATCAGTGGGGCTTCAGTCGGCTGGCGACCGTCAGCCCGTTAAGCGGGCGTCAGGAGGCCGAGCAGGCTGCGGCCATCACGGCACGCTTTGTATCGCTGCTACTACTGGCACTGTCCACGAACGCGGCTCCGAAATTTCAATAGGTGAATTGTCGCACCGCCACTCGAGTCGAGTCAAACAAATATGGAAGTCAATGCTCGGTTTTGTCACGGCATGGCCCAATTCACGACCGCAGCAATCTCAGCCGTTGGCGATCACCAACAGGCTGGAACTCTTGTCGACGGACGTCGCCATCATCGAGCTGCCCAACACGGCGAGCACCAAAAACCCAACCATGGTGGCCTAGCGCCCAAGCCGATGTTCTGCCACGGCACGGCATGGGTCTTCCACGACCACCGGACCGAAGTGGCCATTGCGGGGGCGCGCATCCTAAGAATCGAGATCTCGAGGACCCGCCATATCGCGCCACGTGGTTGTTGAATCGGAGTCGACGACTCTCGGACTACTAGACCACGCCTGCAGCGTGCAATGACTGCAGCCCGTGATAGCCAACATACAGCCCAACCAAAATGATCAAAGCGCTTGACCCATAGGGAGCGCGACGCGCGAACGTCCCGAAGCCGGCAAAGCGTTTGGAGGCCTGCTTCACCCCGATAGCCGCAAAAAGCCCAATCCGTGCCACCAGTTTTGCCCAAGTGTGCAACTGGACGTAGGAACCAATGGGCTCCCTACCATGCCAAAAGCTCCCAGCGATCTTTACGCTCATACACCGTGAGCCCATGCAACGCGGCCACTGCGCGCGCGAAGCCGGCGTTGTCACCCGTGTGGAACAGTCCGCTCACCCGTCGTCCAGCCAGCGACGAGTCGCCCATCAACACGATGGGCGTGCGACTGTACCGGTTCATTTCAGCCACGGCGTCTGCCAGCGAGACATCATCAAAGATGGCTTCGCTTCGCTGCCAAGCGATCACCTGCTCGATGGGCGGACGGTCCACTCGGGTCAGGGCGTAGAGCTTGCGCCCGAGCGTCCGACTGCTTCATTCACCCGAACGCGATCGCCCGCTGCAGCAACAGAGGGCGCAACGGCTCGCCTTCATGGACTGCTGCCCTCGGCAAGGACCGGACCGTGACTGTCCCTTCGATGAGTGTCACCGCCAGCATGTTGTCGCCTTGCGCGCCATCAGGCGTTAGACGCACCGAGAACACCGTGCCAAGCGCCACCACCTCGCTGCCTGCAGCCCTCACGACGAAGGGGCGCTGTGCGTCCTTGGCGACTTCAAAAAGTGCTTCGCCGCCATCGACCAGGACAGTTCGCTGCGTGGAGGTGAGCTCCGCCTTCACGCGAGTACCAGTATTCAGCGACATGCGAGTTCCGTCCCGCAGAACCACCACCTGCCGTTTCCCCACGCCGGTCGCGTAGACCTGGACATCCCGCCAGGGCTGAAAGATCACCAAGCCCGCCACCGCGGTCGCCAATGCGGCCGCGAGCACCCAGCGCACACGCGTTGGGGTCGCCGATTCGCGCTCAGCTCCTGAACGCGTCGCGATTCCCGCCGCAGAGGCGTACGCACTGAGTGTCACGCGTTGCACGTCCTGCCAGGTGTCAGTGCAACGTTCAAATGCCTCCCGATGGCGGCTGACCGAGCTTGCCAAGCGAGGCACTCGCGCTCCATTTGAACTGAGCGACCAGGGCCATGGAGACGAGCCACCCATACGGCCGCTTGGGCGGCGACATCCGGCGTCACGGCCGGTTGCTCTTCGATTGGGATCACTTCAGCGGAGGCTCGCGGCCGAAACACAGCTACCAGCCTTCCATCCAGTTTGTGATCTGCAGCGTGGCTTTGGCGATGTGCTTTTCGACCGTACTGATGCTCAGTTGGCGCTGGCGCGCAATGGCCTGGTAAGTCATTCCCTCGAGGCGGTGGGACAGGAAGATGTCGCGGGTCTTGTCTCCAAGGCGGCCGAGGCAAACGCTCAAGCGGGCCAGGCGCTCTCGGGCGAGCAGCACGATTTCGGCGCTGGGGGTGGTATCGACCAGGACAACGTCCTCGAGCATCACTTCTTCGCCATGGTTTGTCTGCACGCGGTGCGCGTCGACGGACAGGTTGAGAGCCGTGCGCATGAGGATAGCTTCGGGCTTGTCCACCGTCCGTTCGCGTTCGTAGCTGGCGAGCCGGACCCAGGCTTCTTGGACCAGATCGTCAGCGTCATGGATTGTGCGGCCGCGACGCATCAGTGCCGCGCGAACACGGGCGAAGGCGGCTTGCCAGTTCGGGGCCACGGTCTTGCGTGCGGGAGGCCTAGGCAAGGGCAGCCGGCGCACCGAAGGCGCGTGTTGCCTTTGGTCGCCTACTGGTGCCGCGATATGGTGTGTCGCCGCGAACACGCGATCCCACGTCAATTTGGCATTCGGCCCGTTGTAAGACTTCCAGCGCGAACGAGGCAATCACGTCGTCGTCATCGAAGCGGCGGTGCTTTGAGAAGGCCCGACGCAAAGCTTCAGTCATGAGCAGGGCGGCGTCCGTGCCCCGGACTGCGAGTGCTGGACTGTGCGATCTCGAGCGCGCTGACGATGACCTAGCCTGTCCGGTCGGAGACGACGCTTGGTCGAGAAGTGTCGCCGCCGGGAAAGTCGCACTCAGGGCCGACCGGAGCGTTGACGGGTCGCCACCTGCGACGAAATCGATGTTCTCGACACCGCGGCCGTTGAGGTCCTCGGACATTTGCTGCCAAACCGGAGTGCCTGGGGAGTGCTCTAGCCAAGCACCCAGCACTTCGTTACTCGCGGCTGGCAAGCACTCCGAATGCCCAGTGCAACGTTCGGTTGGATACGGCGCCTGCCGCTTGCTGCTGGTCGATCGGCAAAGTCTCAATGTGCACCAGCGAGTATCTGCAGCAGAGCGGTTGGCCATGCCTTTTGATTGCTGCGTTCGTAGGTTTGCTCATCACCCGCTCCAATCGAAGGTAGTCACAACAGAAACCAAATGAACACTATAAATTGTAGCTCCATAGGACTCATCATGACCAAATCGGGCGCTTGTCCAGCGCGTCATGACTTCCAAGAAACCTTCATTTGCGACCGCTTTGCGCGGTGCCCGTGTCGCGCGCGGCTTGTCGCAAGAGGCGCTGGGGGAGCTGTCGAGTCGGACCTACGTCAGCACGCTTGAACGAGGGCTGAAGAGTCCCACGCTGCACAAGGTAGAGCAGTTCGCGTTAATGCTGCAGTTGCATCCGCTGACCCTGCTGGTTATGACCTACGCTAGTTCGATTTCGGCGAGCGACGTCGACCAGGTGCTGGCCGAGGTTCGAACGGAGCTCCAGGCCATTCGGCGCGCGACAGGCTAGCCACGCGCTCATCGACGCTCTCGCGATCGACCGAGGCACAGACGAAATCTACGTCGATGGACTCGCGGAATTCACCGTGGCTAAGCGCGATGGCCGTGCCGCCACGAAAGTAGCAGCTTGCGTGGCGGAGTGCGACGGCGTTCAGGCTTTCACGCAAGAACTCGATGCGCTGACGCTGACGCCGCCTGAGGGCGGGCCGTGGCCTTGCAACGAGAGCAACTCTTCATAACACGAGAAGAGACGTTGAAACCCCTCTGGACGTGTTCACATATGGTCGTGTAAAACCTGCACGATGATCACGAATACCTTCAAGCAGGCGCTCAAAGACGGCCGGCCGCAGATCGGCCTGTGGAACAGCTTGGCCGACCCATATGTCGCCGAGGCGCTCGCCACCACCGGCTTCGACTGGCTGCTGATCGACGGCGAACACGCGCCGAACGACCTGCGCTCCATGCTCGGCGCCCTACAGGCGCTGGCTCCCTACCCCACGCACGCCATCGTGCGCCCGCCGATCGGCGACGTCGCGCTCATCAAGCAAATCGTCGAGATTGGCGCGCAGACGCTGCTGATCCCAATGGTCGACACGGCCGAGCAGGCGGCTCGCATGGTCGCGGCCACGCGCTACCCGCCGCGCGGCATTCGTGGCGTCGGCAGCTCGGGTGCGCGCTCGTCGCGCTGGAGCGGTATCCCTCGCTACGTGCACGAGGCCGACGACCAGATGTGCGTGCTGGTCCAGGTCGAATCGACGACCGGCCTGGCGAACCTGGCCGAGATCGCCGCGGTCGACGGCGTGGACGGCGTGTTCTTCGGCCCCGCGGATCTATCGGCCTCAATGGGTCACCTCGGCAACGCGACCCACCCCGACGTGGTGGCCGCGCTGACGCAAGGCGTGAAGACGGTGCGCGCGGCCGGCAAGGCGCCGGGCATCCTGATGATTGATACCGCGGCGTCGCGGTACTACCTCGAGCAAGGCGCGCTGTTCGTCGCGGTCGGGGTCGACGCGATGATGCTGGTGCAGGCCGCGAAGACGCTGGCCGCGACCTTCAAGAAGACCTGATCAGGCCTTGCTGCGGCTCACGATCAGCTGCTTCTCGACCTGATCCGGCGCCATCGCGCCGGGCACGCGCTTGCCGTCTTCGAACACCAGCGCCGGCGTGCCGTTGACCTTGTGCTTGCGCCCGAGCGCTGCATTGCGCTGCAGCGCCAAGGTGTCGCATTCGCCCATGACTTTCGGCGGCAGCGTGCCATCGACCATCCATTCGACCCAGGTCTTGC
>JANYBE010000637.1 GCA_025360945.1 Rhizobacter sp.
GCAGTGCAGACGCTCGTCGCCGACAGCGGTTTCTTCAGTCAGGCCAACGTGGTCGCTTGTGTGCACTCGGGAGTCGAGCCGCTGCTGGCGATCAAGCGAGAGTCGCACCACGAACCGCTGCTGGAGCGATTTGCTCCCGACCCCAGCGAGCCGCAGACGACGGATCCGGTCGTCAACATGGTTCACCGGCTGTCCACGCAAGCCGGCAAGGGCCTGTACAAGATGCGCAAGCAGACGGTCGAACCCGTCTTAATCCACCTAGATGCCGACATCCTGATCAGCTGCGTCGACAGCCGGGCGGCCCGCCGCGCGATCCACGCTCAGGTGTTCCACCCGCATGCCCACTACCGCTACTGGCTGGACCTCGGCAACACCGAATCGACCGCGCAGGTGGTGCTCGGCCAAGCGCCCAAGCGAACCGGGTCCGACGAGGAGGGGCCACGGCTGCCCTGCGTCACCGAACTGTTTCCCGAACTGTTGGACGAGACCGTGCCGGACGACAACCGGCCGTCGTGTTCGGTACGCGTGTCGCTGGCCTCGCAAGGGCTCTTCGTCAACGATGTCGCGGTGCGATTCGCGGCGCAACTGCTCTACGAGGTGTTCTCCAGGGGCGGCATCTCGGAGCACGGCGTGATGATCAACCTGAACTCGAAGCGCAGCGGCCCCATCGAAGTCGATCCAAGGACGTGGCAGCGCTTCGGGTGTGTGGAAGCGACCGAGGAGGAAGCCATCCGCGCAGGCTGAAGCCGTGGGTTTGATGGAATTGATGAGAGTGTATAGAATATCATCTGTTCCATCAGAGATTGACGCAATGAGCAAGTCCTCCTCTCAGCCGGCACTGCCCGGCGATGTGCTGTCGTTTCAGCCCTGGACGCCGACCGCGGTGCACGCTCGGGCCGCGCCCGCCCCGGAAGAATCCAGCCATTCGTATCTGCTGCAGGTGCACAGCGACGCCATGTCGCGGGTTCTGGAAGCCGTCATGCCGATGCTGGACCGCGTGCTGTCGCAGAAGACCGCGCAAGTCCGCGAACAAAAGCTGGAAGAGATGGTTGACTTCATCACCGGGCAGATGGTGGTGCCGAGTCGGATCGACACGAAGATGGCGCAGCGTCTCGCGGCTCGGCACGCCCGTGTGCTGAACGAGTTCGGTTTTGCCACCGCCGAGCAGTTGGCCGACGCGAACCAGTCGCGCGCTGTGAACCGCAACGCGCTGGCCGACAACTGGAAGAAGCGGCGCCAGGTGTTCGCGGTGCGCCATCGCGACGAGTCCGGCCGGCCACGGGAGGTCTTCCCGTTGTTCCAGTTCGAGGACCACAAGCCAATCAAGGTGGTCCAGCCTGTCCTTGAAGCCTTCGGCGAGCACAAGGCACCCTGGAAGCTCGCGCTGTGGTTTGCCTCGAACAACGGCTGGCTGCCGGGGCAGGCTCGCCCGGTCGACCTGCTGGAGTCGGACCCGGACGCGGTTGTGCAGGTGGCCCGGCGCGACGCGGCCGGGAGTGCGGCTTGAGTTGTCGAGCGCCGGGGCTGACGCTCGACCCGCTGATCGAGCCATGGCCTGCGGGGCAGGCGATCCATGTGATCCACGACGTGGCATTCGAGCCCGAGAGCTTCAATCCGGGCATCGACGCCGCCGGCGCGCTGCGCAATCCGACGCGGTTCGCACCGATCCGCGACGGCGCCGGCCGCGTCGTGCCCTACCTGTACGGCGGTTCATCGCGCGACTGCGCGATCTTCGAGACCGTGTTCCACAACGTGCCGATCGACGCGCCCGACAAGTTCGTGGACTTGGACGATTTTGCGAACCGCGCACACGGGCGGATCGTCCCCAACCGCGATCTGCAACTGGTCAACCTGACCACGGATGGCTTGCACCGGCTGAAGGTTCCCAAGGCCGAACTGATTGCGAGCGCGCCCATCGACTACCTCGATACGGCGCGCTGGGCCGAAGCGATCCACCACCAGTGCCCTGGCGTGGACGGTCTGTTGTGGATGTCGCGGCAACGCGATCGCGATCAGGCATTGGTAATTTTCGGGGACCGGGCGAACTCGGCGCTGACGGGCACGCGCCTGGGCACCGCGCTGCGCGGCAACGATGTGCTGCGCCAGGCCATCGTGGCGCTGGCCTTACGCGTGGGTATCGATGCGTCCTGACGGGTCATCGAAGTGCGCGGTGCGCGTGTAGGCCCGGCGACTCTGCCGCCGCGAAAACTTCGCGACAATTCGGCTCCATGAAAATTCCCAAACGAAACGCCGATAGGGCGGACCTGAGCGCGGTCGAGGTACGTCGAAGCGACGTCCACGGACGGGGCGTCTTTGCGCTGCGCAAGCTGCGCGCCGGCGGGGTGATCGGGCACTACGCGGGCCGGCGTTACGGACCCGACGACACCCACCCTGGCTGGGACGACCAACTCACCTACTTGTTCGGATTGTCGGACGGCTCCGTCATCGACGGTGCCCAGGGCGGCAATGCGACGCGACACATCAACCACGCCTGCATACCCAACGTCGAAGCATTCGAACGCCGAGGCGCCGATGACGAGCTGTTGCTCGTGGTTCGGACGGTTCGCGCGCTTCGCGCCGGCGACGAACTCTTCCTGGACTACGCGCTCGTGATCGACGGCGACGACCCGGCCGACTATCCGTGCGCGTGTGGCACAGACGCATGCAGGGGAACCATGGCCGCGCCCGCCGCGATGACGGCTTCGGCGGCCTGAGTTCACGCCGGGATCAGAGGACCGTTAGCTCACCGTTAGCTAAGGTGCGCGTTCACGAGCTTGGTCATCTCGAACATCGTGACCTGGTGTTTGTCGAACACGGCGAAGAGCTTGTCATCGGCGTTGATGAGCCTGCGGTTCTGCTCGTCTTGCAGCTTGTGTGCGCCGGGCTGATCGTCATCGGCTTCGCAAATGCCGGGTTGGGTGCGCGCCTTCGGGTTGCGCTGCGGTGGGTTTCGTGGCGATGGTCGTACTCCTTGAAATGTGCGGAGCGGGCTTGGGGCGGGAGCCGCGCGCCTGAATGGGCCGAATCATACGTGCGGCGCCTGCGCTTCGTCGGCGCGCACCGACGAAGGTGCTGCTCGAGCGCCTTGCGTCGAAGACCGGTCAAGGCGACGTGACTCCGGGCTCCTGACATCGTCCGGCCTTGGCGTCGGTGGACTCAGCTTCCGGCAGTCGACTGGGCGCCCTCGTGCGCACAACAGCTGACTGACCTAAATAAGCACCCGACGCGCGCGTGCGCGAATGCCCGGCCAGCCGGGACACCGCCTGCCGAGCTGCCGCATCGGCTTCCAGCGATAGCGCATCACCACCACGCACCGGCGGCGCATGGCCAGTCAGTGACTCGAAGTGATCGATCAAGGCCGGTGGCGCAGGCCGTGTGCCGTCACCCCGAGTTGCTTGAACGTGATGCCGAATTTCTCCAGCACATAGTCGAAGCGCCGAAGGTTCTTTTTCAGATCGTTGGCGGGATCGCCCATGTGGGCGTCCCGGCTGCTCACCACTTGCTGAGCGAAGGCCAACGCGTCTACACGGGCTGGCTGGTCGAGCGGGATGTGGCGAATGCGACCGCCCTTGCCCTTGACCCACACATACCGCTCCGCTGTCTGCTCTTCGTGCGACGACTCAGTGTCGGCAAAAGACACGACGTTCTCATAGGGGCGGAACAGCACCGTTTCTTTTCGGCGCAAGCCCATCGCCCGGTTGAGTCGCAGTGAGGCGCCGACGTATCGGTCGTACTCGCAGACCTTGGCCACCAAAGCGTCGATATCCACGCCTTGCGCAGACCAGCTCTTGTCGCGCTGCGCGGACTCGTGTCGCTGGTACTGCTCGACATCCAGCCAGTAGTACGCGGGCTCGCGAACGAAGCCGTGCTTGCCCGTCCACATTCCCAGCCCCCGCAGAAAACTCAGGTACGTCTGGATGGTGGCCGGTGCTAAGTGCTCCGGCTGCAACACCTGCACCATGGCGCGCAGGTGCTTCTGCCCCAGGTTGCGTGGATCGGGCAGTTTCTTGAGGCCGGCCTTGTCGTTCGGGTCGCGGAAGAAGCGGCGTAGGAACTGGGCGCGCTCGTGCCGCGTCTTGTGCGACACGGTCTTGTCCAGCGAGGTGTGCTTGGCGTTGAAGAGTTCCAGCAGCACGTCCAGGACTTTGAGCGGTGCTGCCTTGCCCGGCCGATAGCGTTCGAGGATCTGGTGCGGGGTCTGGCCCGCCCATTCTTGCCGGCGCGCGGGGTCGTGCTGTGCCATGCGCCCAGGGCTCGCTGGCTCTTGGCGGCGGCGACGAGTTGGACGACGAGAGGCGGGGCGAGAAGTTAGGTCAGTATCCGCGTGTCGGGCTGGGTCGAGCAAGTGGGAAGACGCAGCACGACGTTCTGCATCCGAGCGTTCGATGACCACGAACTTGTCTGCGAAGGCCAGGTGACGTTGGTGGCCGCGGATCGCGAATAAATCGAGTCAAGAATCGCGATCAAGATCAACGGCCTGCACGACCTGAGTGCTGGGACGTAGTCCAGCCGTTCAGCTACCTCTCGAGCGCTGTGCGATCGCACAGGCCTCTTGCGTTGGCGCACCTCGCGCATCAGTCCGGTACGGCGTGCTCGGGTCGGTTGGGTCGGCCCGCCGTTTCTTACCGCACTCGCTTGCCTATGTGCCCGTCCTCTGCCTGATCCCGACGACATTGAAAGCTTCGTCTCGACTCGCTGCCGCGAGCAACACTGCCTAGCGAGACAAAGCGAGATTGCGCTCCTCAAAGTAGTCGTACTGGTTGTACACGCCCTCGACATCGCGGACCTTGTGATTCAGGGCCCGTTCGGCGACAAAGCGATCAACACCCAGAGCGCCCATGTGGGTGCGTGCGGTCCTGCGCATGTCGTGCACGGTGAAGTGTTCGATATCGTCGAGCGGTAGCCGTTTGAGCGCGACGTTCAGCGTGTCTGGGCTGACGTGCTCGAAGCGGTTTTTGCGGGGTACGCCGGCTTTCATGTGAATGGGCCGTCGGGCCGGGAAGAGATGGTTGCTCCCGCACGCAAACACCTTCAGTTCCTTCAGCCACTCGACCACTGAGGGCGCAAGAGGAATGTCGATCGCGGATTTCATCTTGGTCCGTGACGGGCGAAGCAGCCACACGCCCTTGTCGAGATCGAACTCGGACCACTTCGACGACAGCAACTCCATCTTCCGGATGCACAGCGCCAACAACAGCCATACGGCCAGTTCGTTGAGGCGGCCGAAGTTCGGTGTTTCGCGCATCGCCTTCGCCAGCGCCGCGAGTTCTTGCCGGTTGAGCCAGCGCACGCGCGACTGTTCAGTGCCGCCTGCGTCGGATATCTCAAAACCGTAGACGGGGTTGGAGTCGATCCATTTCCGCTTCACAGCGAAGTGGAACGTGCGGAACATGTACCGCAGAGCGTCGTTCGCGACGGTGGGCGCCCCGCTGGCAACGATCTTGGTGAGGACATCGATGTGAACGGGGCGGACTTCTTCGACTGGCAGCTTTCCGATGGCCGGCTTGATGTGGCGGCGGATGACGCGCTCCACGACTTCGGGGTGCTTGTACTTGTCAGCGATGTGTCGCTCGTACCAGATCTTGGCTAGGCCTTCGACGTTGTGCATGTCGATGGCCTTGAGCTTCTCCTGGCGCTTGGCGGCGCTGATGTCCACTCCTTACTGCAGAAGGCCCCTGTCTCTGCGCGCAATCTCGCGGGCGTCCTTGCGCGAGATATCTGGATAACGCCCCAAGACTTTTTCGCGATATCGGTCGCCGTATCGGTACCGCAGGATCCAGGACGCTTTGCCCTGCCGCGCGCTCGCCTCCTTGGCAACGAAGGTCAGGCCGTCGCCAACCATCCTGTCTACAGGGCCGGCGTTGAGCCAAGCCCTCAAAGTCTTGTCCGAAGCATTCTTAGCAAACCCAGTCATGACGCAGTCTCCTGACGAACCTGCGGGGTTCGGAGGCGGGAACGCGCCCACATCCGGCGGGGTTCGACCTCGAACCCCGCAAAAAACCCCGCACAAAGCGTGCGCTTTGCTGGGATGGTCTGCTACCTCATGAGATCGGTTGCCATTGTGAATCAACGACTTATCGAGGTGTTTTGGGGTGGCAAGACACCCCAGGAAACATCACTCGATGTTCTGCACCTGTTCGCGCAACTGCTCGATCGCCACCTTCATCTCGACCGAGATGTTGGTGAGCTCCAGCGCAGAGGCTTTCGAGCCCAGCGTGTTGGCCTCGCGGAGCAGTTCCTGGATCAGGAAGTCGAGCCGCTTGCCGACCTCGCCACCGGCCTTCAGCAGCCGCGCGATCTCGTCGAGGTGCGAGCGCAGCCGCGCCAGCTCTTCGGCCACATCGATGCGGATCGAGTAGGCTGCGGCCTCGTTCAGCGCGCGCTCCTGCAGTGCCTCGCGCGAAATTGTCTGCGCAGCGCCGGTCGCCTCGAGCGCCTCCTGCCAGCGCTCCAGAAAGCGCTGCTGCTGGCGCAACACCACCGCAGGCACAAGCGGCTCGGCCTGCAGTGCGAGCTCGCGCAAGCGGTTCACGCGCTCCATCAGCACGGCGACGAGCTTGGCGCCTTCGCGCTCGCGCGCCTCGCGCAGACCCATGGCGCAGCGTCTGGCGGCGTCGAGCGCGACGTCGTCGAGTTGCTCGGTCGGCGCGCTCCCCTTGCACCACTGCAGAACTTCGTGCACCGACAGGCCGGTGGACTTGGGCAGCCAACCCTGCACCGTGCTCTCGATGCGCGCCAGCTGGTTCAGCTGATCGGGTTGCGGCTGCGGCCAGTGCGTCTCGACGCCTTTGCTTGCATTCAGCCGCAGCTCAATCTTGCCGCGTCGAAACGCCCCCGACATCAAGTCGCGCAGCGCCGGCTCGAGCGCTCGAAATTCGTCCGGCAGGCGAAAGCCCAGATCCAGGAAACGGCCGTTGACCGAGCGCAACTCGACGCTGATGCTGGCCTTGCCCGCTGCGCCCGCGCGGGGTGCCAAATTGTCCGCGGCTGCGGTCGTTTCATCGGTGGCAGCGCCGCCTGCCGTTGCGCTCGCGTAGCCGGTCATGCTGTAGACTGCCATTGACTATTGCCCTGTTGATTGACTACCAGAAGAACGCCGGATTATGTCCAAGCCAAAACCTGCTCCTTTGCCATCCGGCACCGTGGTGGGCGGCTATCAGGTCATCAAGAAGCTGGCGGCCGGGGGCTTCGGCGTCGTCTATCTGTGCGAAGACCCCGAGCGGCATCTCGTCGCACTGAAGGAGTATCTGCCTTCTTCGCTGGCCGAGCGTTCGCCGGGCGAACTCACGCCGCGCGTCAAGCCGGAGAAGCAGCCGCTGTACCGCCTCGGACTGAAGAGCTTCTTCGAAGAAGGCCGTTCGCTCGCGCAGATCAGCCATCCGAGCGTGGTCTCGGTGCTGAACTTCTTCCGCGAGAACGAAACCGTCTACATGGTGATGAACTACCTGCAAGGCGACACGCTGCAGGATTTCATCGTTACCGCGCGAGATCTCAAGCGTGACAAGGTGTTTCGCGAATCGACGATCCGCAGCCTCTTCGACGAGATCCTGCGCGGCTTGCGCATCGTGCACCAGCACAAGATGCTGCACCTGGACATCAAACCCGCGAACATCTTCATCACGAACGAGAACAAGGCCGTTTTGCTTGACTTCGGCGCCGCGCGAGAGGTATTGAGCAAGGAAGGCAATTTCATCCGCCCGATGTACACGCCCGGCTTCGCTGCGCCCGAGATGTACCGCCGCGACGGCACGCTCGGTCCCTGGACCGACATCTACGCGATCGGTGCCTGCATCTACGCCTGCATGCAGGGTTACCCGCCGAACGACGCGCCGCAGCGCATCGAGAAGGACCGGCTGGCGCTGAGCCTGTCGCGCCTGCGCAATGTCTACTCCGACAACCTGATCGAAGTGACCGAGTGGTGCATGTCGCTCGATCCGCTGTCGCGACCGCAGAGCGTGTTCGCGCTGCAAAAGGAACTCGCTCGCGAGACCGAGCGTCGTTACACGAAACTCAGCTTCAGCGAGCGACTCAAACTCCAGCTGGAAAACCTCACCACAGGCGCCAAGGCCTGATTACGATGCGCTTCTCCGTCTACCAGGTCAGCCGCAAAGGCGGCCGCGAAAAGAACGAAGACCGCATGGGCTATTGCTACACGCGCGACGCGGGCCTTTTCGCGCTCGCCGACGGCATGGGCGGCCACCCCGAAGGCGAGGTCGCCTCGCAGCTCGCATTGCAGACACTCGCTGCGATGTTCCAGCGCGACTGCAAGCCCACGCTGGCCGATCCGCTGCGCTTTCTTCAAGAGGCCACGATCGCCGGCCACCACCAGTTGCTACGCTACGCGACGCAAAAGGCGCTGATCGACACGCCGCGCACCACCGTCGTCGCCTGCCTGCTGCAGGGCAATGCGGCCTACTGGGCTCATTGCGGCGACTCGCGCCTGTACCTGGTGCGCGGCGACAAGCTGATCGCCCGCACGCGCGACCACTCGTACTCCGAACTGCAGCAGACGATGAGCCAGGTCGTGCCGCTGAACGACCGTTTCAACCGCAACGTGCTGTTCACCTGTCTGGGCAGCCCGGGCAAGCCGGTGATCGACACCGTCGGCCCGCTGCTGCTGCAGGCCGGTGATCGGCTGCTGCTGTGTTCCGACGGCCTGTGGGGCACGGTCGAAGATTCGGTGATCACCGAACAACTCGCGAAGAACGTCATCGCCGACGCGGTGCCCGAACTGGTGGAGCAAGCGCTGCGCAACGGCGGCGCGAAGAGCGACAACGTCTCGGTGCTGGCGGTCGAGTGGGAGTCGGCCGAAGACAACGACAGCACGACCGGCATCTCGACCCAGCAACTGGGCGAAGAGGTGTTCGCGTCCACGATCCAGGCCAGCGTGCTCGGCAGCGATGCACCCGATGAGTTGGATGACGCCGAAATCGAACGCTCGATCCGCGAGATCAACGAGGCGATCCGCCGCTCGTCGCAGAAAAAGAGCTGAAGCCCCAGCGGGCTTCACGCTGCGTGGACAATACGCAGCATGACATTCCAACGCTCTTCTTCCCGCCGTGCGGACGCCTTGCGTCCGATCACCATCACTCGTCAGTACACCAAGCACGCCGAGGGCTCGGTGCTGATTGAGTTCGGCGCGACCAAGGTGCTGTGTACCGCGTCCGTCGAAGAGAAGGTGCCGCCGCACAAGCGCGGCAGCGGCGAGGGCTGGGTCACGGCCGAATACGGAATGCTGCCGCGTGCCACCCACACCCGCAGCGACCGCGAGGCCGCACGCGGCAAGCAAAGCGGCCGCACGCAGGAGATCCAGCGCCTGATCGGCCGCTCGTTGCGCTGCGTGTTCGATCTGAAGGCCTTGGGCGAACGCACGATCTCGCTCGATTGCGACGTAATCCAGGCTGACGGTGGCACACGCACCGCCGCGATCACCGGTGCGTTCGTCGCCGCGTTCGATGCGGTGACGTGGCTGAAGGCGCAAGGCAAGCTGAGCGCATCGCCGATCGGCGAGTTCGTCGCCGCGGTCTCGGTCGGCATCGTCGAGGGCACGCCGCTGCTCGACCTCGAGTACGTCGAAGACGCTGCCTGCGACACCGACATGAACGTGGTGATGACCGCCGCCGGCGGCTTCGTCGAAGTGCAGGGCACGGCCGAGGGTGCGGCGTTTTCGCGCGACGAGATGGGTCTGTTGCTGGGTCTTGCCGACAAGGGCATTCGCGAACTCGTCACGGCGCAGCGCAAGGCGCTCGGGGTCTGACGATGCAACTGGTGCTGGCGTCGAACAACGCAAAGAAGCTCATCGAGTTGCAGGCACTGCTCGCGTCGTCGGGTGTCATGCTGGTCCCCCAGGGTACGCTCGGTGTCAGCGAGGCTGACGAACCGCACCACACCTTCATCGAGAACGCGCTGGCGAAGGCGCGCCATGCGGCGCAGCACACCGGTGGTGCTGCGATCGCCGACGACTCCGGCCTGTGCGTCGACGCGCTCGGTGGCGCCCCGGGTGTGACCTCGGCGCACTACGCGGTGGTCCAGACGAAGGTCGCCGATCGCGAAGCTCACCGGCGCATGCAGGACGCGGCCAACAACGCGCTGCTGATCGAACGCCTGCACGGTATCGCCGATCGCCGCGCGCGCTTCGTCAGCACGCTCGTTGCAGTGCGCGCTGCCGACGACCCGGAGCCGCTGGTCGCCGTCGGTCGCTGGGAGGGCGAGATTCTCGAATCGATGAGCGGAATAGGCGGCTTCGGTTACGACCCGCTGATGTTCATTGCGGGCCTCGCGAAAAGCGTGGCCGTACTCGACGCCGCGACCAAGAACGCGCACAGCCACCGCGCCCTCGCCGCGGCGCAGATGCAAGTGCTGATGCGCGAGGCGTGGCGGCTTGGCTGATAGCCCGATCTACATCGAGCGCCCGGCCGAGCCTGTGGCCGAGCGGCTCGCGCGCTACATGCGGCCGGGCACGCTGTCGCTGGCCGCCTTGCCACCGCTGTCGCTGTACGTGCATCTGCCGTGGTGTCTGAAGAAGTGTCCGTACTGCGATTTCAACTCGCACGAAGCGAAGGGCGAGCTTGCCCAATCCCGTTATCTCGACGCGCTGCGTGCCGATCTCGAGGCTGCGCTGCCCTTCATCTGGGGCCGGCGCGTGCACACGATCTTCATCGGCGGCGGCACCCCCAGCCTGTTCTCGCCCGAGTCCATCGCTCAGCTGATCGGCGACATGCGAGCTCGCCTGCCGCTAGAGCCCGGCTGCGAGATCACGCTCGAAGCGAATCCCGGCACCTTCGAGCGCGATCGGTTCCGCGGCTACCGCGCGGCCGGTGTGACACGCCTGTCGGTCGGCGTGCAAAGCTTCGACGACGTGAAACTCGCGGCGCTCGGCCGCGTGCACGATTCGGCGCAGGCATTCGCCGCGGTCGAAGAGGCCCGCGCCGCGTTCGACACCTTCAACATCGACCTGATGTATGCGCTGCCCGGACAGACGCTGGCCGAATTTGAAGCCGATCTCGAGCAGGCACTTGAGCTCGAGCCACCGCACCTGTCGATCTACCACTTGACACTGGAGCCGAACACGCTGTTCGCGAAGTTCCCGCCCGACGCGCTGCCCGACGACGACACCGCGTTCGACATGCTGGACCTGATCATCGCGCGCGCGGCCGCGGTCGGCATGCAGCGCTACGAGGTCTCGGCCTTCGCACGGCCCGGTCACCGCTGCGAGCACAACTTAAACTACTGGCAGTTCGGCGACTATCTCGGCATCGGTGCCGGCGCGCACAGCAAAGTGTCGTTTGCGCACCGGGTGGTGCGCCAGGCGCGCTTTCGCGATCCGGCTCGCTACATGGATCAGGCGCTGGCGGGGCAGGCGATCACGCAGGACCACGAGGTGTCAAGGGATCAGCTGCCGTTCGAGTTCATGCTGAATGCGACGCGCCTGAACGACGGCTTCGAGCTGATGCGCTTCAGCGAGCGCACCGGCTTGTCACTCGCGGCCTTGCAAACGGGACTGGATCAGGCCGAACGCCAGGGCCTGATCGCGCGCGACTTCGCACGCGTGTGGCCGACCGAACGCGGCTTCGATTTTCTGAGCGATCTGCAGGGCCTGTTCCTGGCCTGAGCGAACGCTCAGACCCGGTTGTGGGACATGCCTGCGGTGCTGCGCAGCCGCTCGATCAGGCGCGTTGCGATCTGGGACAGTGGCAGCACCTCGTGCGCCGCACCGGCCACGATGGCCTCGCGCGGCATGCCGAATACGACGCAGCTCGCCTCGTCCTGGACCAGGTTGTAGCTGCCGGCGTCGCGCATGTCCTTCATCGCGCGCGCGCCATCGGCGCCCATGCCGGTGAGCATGATGCCCAGTGCGTTGGGCCCCACTACGCGCGCGGCCGAGCCGAACAGCACTTCGACTGAAGGCCGGTGCCGGTTCACCGGCTCGCTCTCGGTCAGGCGCGCAATATAGTTCGCGCCTGAGCGTTCGACGCTCAGGTGCTGGACGCCGCCCGGTGCGATGTAGGCGTGGCCCGGCAGGATGCGCTCGCCGTCGCGCGCCTCGGCGACGCGGATGCGGCACAGGCCATCGAGCCGTGCCGCGTAGCTTCTTGTGAAGCCGGCCGGCATGTGCTGGGTGATGACGATCGCCGGGCAATCGGGCGGCAGCTGCGTGAGCACTTCTTTGGTCGCCTCAGTGCCGCCGGTCGAGGCGCCGATGAAGACGATCTTCTCGGTCGAGAGTCGCCCCAGCGCACTCATCGGCGCGGCCGGGCGCGCGGCCTCGGCGGCCTTGGTCGCGGCGCTCGGCGGGCGGCGCAGCGTGGCCTGTGCGGCCACTCGCACCTTGTCAGTGATGTCGTCGGCGAGCAGGCGCAGGCCATCGGCCACGCCGACCTTGGGCTTAGCGACGAAGTCGACCGCACCGAGCTCGAGCGCACGCAGCGTGACGTCGGCGCCGCGCTCGGTCAACGTCGAGACCATCACCACCGGCGTCGGCCGCAGCCGCATCAGCTTGGCGAGAAAGTCGATGCCGTCCATTCGCGGCATCTCGACGTCGAGCGTGATTACGTCCGGGTTGAGGCTGCGAATCATCTCGCGCGCCACCAGCGGGTCTGCGGCGGTGCCTACGCACTCCATGTCGGGTTGGCGATCGATGATGGCGCTCAGCAGGCTGCGCACCAGCGCCGAGTCGTCCACCACCACCACGCGTGTCTTGGCCATCAGGTCGTGCTCCTGTGCGTCAGAACAGATCCACCGAGCCGCCGCTGGCGCTCACCGGTGTGGCCTTGCGCGCGGCTTCGCGGTCCTGCGCGGCGAGTGCCTCGGGGTTGGCCACTGCGAGGCGCTTGATCATCGCCTTGCCACTGGCCGGTAGGAAGCAGACCTTGCGCGGATGCGGGCCGAGCACGTCCTTGGACATGATCGGGATTCGCTCGGTCTTGAGGTAGTCGGTCACGAACGCGGTGTTGCGCTCGCCAATGTTCATCGTTGTCATGCCGTCGATGACCTGGCCGCCGCCGAAGACCTTGGCCTCCATCGTCGCGCGCGTTGCGCCCTGCTTCATCATTTCGTTGATCAGCAGTTCCATCGCGAACGAGCCGTAGCGGCCTGAGTCGGCCTCGCCTTCGGGCAGCATGAAATGGTTCATGCCGCCTACCTTGGCCTCGCGGTCCCACAGGCAAGCGGCGATGCACGAGCCCAGCGTCGTCATGATCAGGATGTCTTCGCGGTATACGAAGTACTCGCCCGGCAGGATCTTCACCGCATCGTTCTTGAAGAACGCGTCGTAGAAGAAGAACGAGGCCTCACCAGGCTTGCGCGGTCCTGCCTTGAGCTGGCTTAGGCGCGCGCTGGGCGCCGCAATGCCCACGAACGGCGTGGGGCGCGAGGGCGCGGCAGGGTGGGGCTGCATGGACATGGTGATGTATCGGTGTGAGCTGGACGTGACTTGAGGCGGGCGGACGGAGCGGCTCAGAGCCGTTCGTAGACCGTTTTGCCGCGCAGGCGGAACTGGTCTTTCATGTCAGTGAAGTTCTCCGAATGGCCGATGAATAGCAGGCCCTGGTGCTTCATCGTCTCGTGAATGCGGGTCAGCACGCGGCGCTGCGTTTCGGCGTCGAAGTAGATCATCACGTTGCGGCAGAACACGATGTCGTACGACTCGCCAAGTGACCAGCGCTGGTCCATCAGGTTGTGCGCGCGGAACTCCACCAGCCGCGCCACCTCGGGCTTGATGCGCATGAAGCCGCCGTTGTCGCCCGTGCCGCGCAGGAAATGGCGGCGCTGGCGCTCCGGGCTCAGGCCGCGCGCGTCAGCGGGGTAGACGCCGCGCGCAGCGGTCGCGAGCACCTTGGTGTCGATATCGCTGGCCATGATCTTCACGTCGGCCTGCGGGCCCAGCGCCTCAATCGCCGTCATTGCCAGCGTGTACGGCTCTTCGCCGGTCGAGGCGGCGTTGCACCAGATCCGGATCGGCTTGCCGGCGCGCGCCTTCAGCGCCTCGTCCAGCACCTCAAAGTGATGCGCCTCGCGGTAGAACGAGGTCAGGTTGGTAGTCAGGCAGTTGACGAACTCCTGCCATTCGTCGCCGGCAGCCGCGCCGGTGGCGGCGTCCAGCCATTGGAGATAGGCGCCGAAGGAGCGGTGTCCGGTTTCGCGCAGGCGCCGTGACAGGCGGCTGTAGACCATCGCCTGCTTGCCCGCATGCAGGCTGATGCCGGCGCGTGCATAGATCAGGCTGCGCACGCGCTCGAAATCACGCGCATCGAAGCTGAACTCGCCGTTAACGTCACCGGCGGCCGTTGCGGCGAGCTCGCTGACACGGGCAACAGAAGAGGCAGCGTGCATGGGGTCTCCGGAGGATCTGGGTCGTGCAGGATCGGTGGCACCACTGGGGCCGCCGCATGAGGACTTATCGGCGTCCTGGCCTCGGTCTTAAGGCGGCGGGTGCGGCACAAACTGGCCGGCAAACACGGCCTAATCCCCGGCGTTTCGCGCCGAGCCCACTGCTAGACTGCCCTCACACTCAGCCCACCGCCGTTCGTGCACGCCAACCCCGATCCCGCCGCCGCTCCTGCCGACGCGCCCACGCTGCGGCTCGCACCCGCCATGCAGCTATTGCAGCAGTCCGGCCGCGAGCTCCCCGATCGCCACGAAGTGGGTCAGGTCGCGTGGCTGCAGGCCGTGATCGATAGCCTGTGCGAACTCTCCAGCCGCGACCCGCTCACCGGGCTGGCGAACCGGCGCCAGTTCGAACTGGCGCTGGCCAGCGAGGTCGATCGGGTGGCACGCGCCGGCGAACCGGCGCTGATGCTCATGATCGACATCGATCACTTCAAGAAAGTCAACGACACGCATGGCCACCCGGCCGGCGACCTGGTGCTCAAGGCCGTCGCGCAGGCGCTGCACGAATGCATCCGCCCGATGGACACGCTCGCGCGCTTCGGCGGCGAGGAATTCGCGATGATCCTGCCCAACTGCCCGCCCCTGTTCGGGTTGGCTGTGGCTGAGCGCGTGCGCAAGAAGGTGCAAGGTCGCGCCGTCACGATCGCGCCGGGTCAGCAAGTTCAGGTGACCGTGAGCCTGGGCGGGGCGTTCGCGCCGCAATGGGTGCGATCGTCGGCGCCGTTGTGGATAGACCGCGCCGATCAGCAGCTCTACCGTGCCAAGGCCGAAGGGCGCGACCGCGCCTGCCTCGAGCAGCCGACCGTCTCGCTGGTTAGCCCCGAAGAGAAGGGCCTGTTGTTCGGCACCTCGCAGTTTGCGGATCACGAATGAGCGACACATCCGAGCTCCAGCGCGCCAGGGTGCTGGCCATAACCAGTGGCAAGGGAGGCGTCGGTAAGACCTTCCTCGCCGCCAATTTGGCCGCCGCGCTCGCCAAGCGGGGCCGTCGCGTGCTGGTGCTTGACGCCGACCTCGGCTTGGCCAATCTCGACGTGGTGTTGAACCTGTTCCCCAAGGTCACGCTGCACGATGTCTTCACCGGCAAGGTGCAGCTCGAGGACGCAATCCTGCACGCACCCGGCGGCTTCTCGGTGCTGCTAGCCGGCTCGGGCCTGGTCGAGTATTCGCGCCTCACGCCCGAGGTGCGCGAGCAGCTGCTGCGCATCATCGAAACCCTTGCACCGCGCTTCGACCACATCCTTCTCGACACAGGCGCCGGCATCTCTGACGTGGTGCTTTACGCTGTCTCGCTTGCCGACGATGTGCTCGTGCTCGCCACGCCCGAGCCGACCTCGATGACCGACGCCTACGCCACCATCAAGGTGCTGGCCACGCAGCAGCAGCGGCGCGTCATTCAACTGGTCGTGAACCAGGTCGGGCGCATCGGCGAGGGGCGCACGATTCGTGGCCAGCTGCAGCTCGTCGTCGACAAGTTCGTCGTGCCGATGCTTGCCGAAGGTTCGGCCTCTCCGGTGATTGAGCTGATCGGTGAAGTGCCGCTCGACCCGGGTGTACGCGAAGCAGTGCAGCAGCGCCGCCTGTTGGTCGAGTTGCAGCCCGGCAGCGCGCCGGCGCAGGCGATCCACGCGATCGCAGCGAAGATCGCGCCGTGAGCGGCCAGACGAGTACAGAGCAAACCCCTTTCGAGCGTGTCGGTGGCGAGCCCGGCACGCGCGCTCTCGTCGATCGCTTCTACGACCTGATGGATCTGGACGTGGCTTTCGCCGATCTGCGCGCGCTACACCCGACCACGCTCG
>JANYBE010000659.1 GCA_025360945.1 Rhizobacter sp.
CGCGAGATCAGCTCCAGCCCCAGCTCGCTCTTGCCCAGGCCGGACTCGCCGGTGATCAGCACGCCCACGCCGAGGATGTCCATGAACACGCCGTGGCGCGTCGTGCGCTCGGCGAAGTGCATGCTGAGGTAGCTGCGCACCACGTCGATCACATGGCCGGCGGATTCGCCGGTCGCGAACAGCGGGATATCGGCGCGGTCGCACATGGCGACCAGCTTGTCGGGCGGCGTCTCGCCGTCGGCCACGATCAGCACCGGTGGCTCCAGCGTGACGATGCGCGAGATGCGCCGCTCGGCAACCTCGGCGCTGACGCTCAGGTACGCCACCTCACGCTTGCCGACGATCTGCACCCGGTACGGGTGGATGTAGTTCAGGTAACCAACCAGGTCGGCGGCAGACTGCGCGTTGCGCACGGCGGCCTCGTCGAAGCGCCGCTCCGGATGCGCGTGGCCGGCGATCCATTCCCAGCGCAGGATGGTACGGTGCTCTTCGAACAGCGCCTCGGCGCTGATGACGGTGGGTTTCACGCCGTCAGGCCACCGACTTCAAGGGTTCCCAATTGGCGATCAGCTGGTGTACCGCGGCGGCATCGGGCTCGGTCTTCAGGCGCTCGCGCAGTTCCCGGTCCGACAGCATCTCGGCGATCTCGGACAGAATCTCGAGGTGCCGCTGAGTTGCGGCCTCGGGTACGAGCAGAAAGATCAGCAGACCCACCGGCGCGTCGTCCGGCGCATCGAACGGAATGGGCTGCTGCACGCGCAGCACCGCGGCCAGCGGGTTTTTCAGACCCTTGATACGGCCGTGAGGGATCGCCACGCCGTGGCCCAAACCCGTGGAGCCCAGGCGCTCGCGGGCGAACAAGTTGTCGGTCACGGTGGCGCGCGCAATCGCGTGCTGGTTTTCGAACACCAGCCCGGCATGCTCGAAAGCGCGCTTCTTGCTGGTGGCGTCGACATCGACCAGCACGTTGCTGGCCGGCAGGATGGCAGCGAGGCGATTCATCTGTGGCAGACGAGACAAGGGTTCGGCCTCGGAGTCGGCGCAGCGACCACGGGGGTGAAAATCAGGTCGTGAATTATGAAGTGCGCGCCACCGCGAAGGGCAAGTTCCGGCGCGTTGCGATGCAAGATTGTGCATCCAGTGCTGCATCGCAGCAACGATGTGCGACCCCTCGGTCGTGTGGAAAGGCCGCCGGCGAAAAAAAAGCGGCCCGTAGGCCGCCTTGATTCAGACCGGCACGTTTTGTCAGACCGGTGCGGTGTCGATGCGCTTGGGCGACGCGTGGTGGTGATCCTGCACCTTGTCCTTGTGGCGGCAGACCTGACGATCCAGCTTGTCCATCAACTGGTCGATCGCGGCATACAAATCTTCACTCGACTGCTCAACGAAGATGTCCTTGCCCTTCACGTGGAGAGTGACTTCGGCCTTTTGCCGGCGTTCCTTCTCCTTTAGTTTTTCCACCGACAGCAACACGTTGATGTCGACCACCTGGTCGAAATGGCGCGTGACCCGATCCAGTTTTGTGAGTACATACTCTCTCAGAGCCGGAGTCACTTCAAGGTGATGGCCGCTGATGGTCAAGTTCATTGGGGGGTCCTTTCGCGGGGTGGGGGAAGCGGGAAACGGGGCGGAGGAGGGTGGGGGCGAGAGCGGCGGCGCGAGGCCGCTTGAGACCAGTGTGCCAACCTTCCGCGCCCCTGACAAGCGGATGAATTGGTCGTTCGCCCGCGGCGGTTTGGAAGGCCGCGAAGCGTGCCAAAGTGACGCGAGAACAGCATGTCGCGGGTGCAATAATCCAAGGCTGATTCGCAACGAAGTTCTTAGGCTTTCGCGCCTCCGGCAACCGCCAGCCCCGTGCCCGCATGCTCAACGCCTTCACGCTAAGCCAATGGCCGGCTCGCCCGGGAAGATCTACTTCCTGATAAGCGCCACGGTAGGCTTCATCAGGATCAACCAGAACAAGATCATCAAGATCATCTCGGTGGTCATCGTCGCGCTGCTGCGGCCGACCCTGATCGCGAGCATCTACGGCATGAACTTCAAGGCCATGCCTGAGCTGACTGGTCGCGGGCTACCCGTTTGCGCTGGTGTTGGTGCTGACCTCGGTGGCCGCACCGTTCATCTTCTTCCGCCGCGAGGGGGGTGGCTGCGCTATTTTCGGCGCTCAAGCGTGCTGCAGCGTGAACTGCATGACGCTGGTGTTGCCGGTCGCGAAGGCCGCTTCGCAATAGCCAAGGTAGAACTCCCAGATGCGCATGAAGCGAGTGTCGAAGCCGAGCTTGCGCACGGATGAGTCGGCGCCGAGGAAGCTCGCGCGCCAGCGCTTCAAGGTCTCAGCGTAGTCGAGGCCGAAGTCGAGTTCGCCCACGACGCGCAGCCCGGCCTTCGCGGCCGCGGCGCGAAACGCACTCGGGCTCGGCAGCAAGCCACCGGGGAAGATGTACTGCTGGATGAAGTCGGTGGACTTCACATAGCGCTCGAACAGGTCGTCGCGGATGGTGATGCTCTGGATGCACGCCACGCCACCGGTCTTCAGCTGCTTCTTCAAGGTCTCGAAGAAGCTCGGCCAGTATTCGCGGCCGACGGCTTCGAACATCTCGATCGATGCGATCGCGTCGAACGGGCCGTCGCTGCCCGCGTTCAATTCGCGGTAATCCTGATAGCGCAGATCGCCCGGCAGGCCGGCGTCGCTCAAGCGGGTCTGTGCCCAGTCGAGCTGCTCGCTCGACAGCGTCACGCCGGTTACGGTCGCGCCGAAATCGCGCGCTGCGCACTCGGCCAGTGCGCCCCAGCCGCAGCCGATCTCGAGCACCCGGTCGCCGCGCTTGACGCCGCACTCGTTCAGCGCGCGGCGCACCTTGGCCCATTGCGCCTGCACCAGATCGCCGTCGCGCGCGCCCTCGAACCATGCGCTGCTGTAGTTCATCGTCGGATCGAGCCAGAGGCGATAGAACGCGTTTCCCAGGTCGTAGTGGGCGTGGATGTTCTTCTTGCTGCCGCGCCGCGAGTTGCGGTTGAACAGGTGCTTCGCGCGATACAGCAGTGAACCCCACCAGGTGCCGTAGACGATGGACTCGATCTCGTCGCGATTCGCGACGAAAAGCGTCAACAGCGCCGTCAGATCCGGCGTGCTCCAGTCGCCGGCAATGAAGCTCTCGGCGAAGCCGATGTCACCGGACCTGAGCGCGCCGGCGCAGGCGCTCCAGTTGCGCAGGCGGATCGCGGCGCGCGGTTCCTGGGTCTGGCCGAAGTTCAGCGTGCTGCCGTCGGGCAACTGCACCGTCAGCGAGCCGTGCTTCAGCCTCTTCATCAGCCGGAACACCGCGCGTGCTGCGGCCGGTGTCGAATCGACGACGTGGGGCGGGTTCAAAAGGCTGTTACTCATGGGCGATTCAACGGGTGATGAAGGTCGAGGGCAGCGCGGGTTTGCGAACGAAGGGCACGCGCTTGGACCACAGGCGCACGGCCTGCCAGTGGATGCGCGCGATCACGCCCAGCGTCATCAGCGGCATGCCGAAGAAGGCGGCGCGCGCGCTGGCCGTGGTGAAAGGCCGCAGCTCGCCGGACACGCTGGTCTGGATCAGCAGGCCGAGCGCATCGTGGTGGTCGATGCGGGCAATGGTTCTCGCGACGGCCATATCGCCCTGCTTACGCGCGCCTGCCGCCGTCGGATGCAGGCCGGTGTGCATGAAGCGAAAGCGGTAGCTGCCGCTCACCTCGCAGAACGGCGAGACGTGGAACACCTTGGCCGCGTGGAGTTCGCGGCCGAATGCCAAATCGGGTCCGGCCAGCAAATAGCAGTGACGCTCGCCGAAGGTGTTGTTGACCTCGACGACGACCGCGGCCAGCGTGGCGTCCGCGCGATGGCAGTACCAGAAGCTCACTGGCTTGAAGGTGAAGCCGAGCACGCGCGGGTAGCAGTGCAGACAGACTTCGCCGGTCGCGTCCACCACCCCTTCATGCGCGAGCAGGTCGTCGATCCAGGCGAGGCTGTCGGCGCGACCATCGCCGTGGTCCCGGTCGAAGAAGCTGATCAGGCCAAAGCGGTTACGCGGCAGCGCAGCGCTTGGCGAAGATCGCAGGCTGCGCATCGCCAGCATCAGGAAGTAGGTCGGGTACGCGAAGCGGTTGCGTGCGGGGCGGACTCGGGCGTGTCGGACCTGGCCGATGCCGATCAACGCGCTGCCGCTCATGCCGCCTCCTCGACGAGTGGGTTCGCGACCCACGATGCGCGCAAACCGTCGCACACGGCCAGGCCCGACATCAACCCGTCCTCGTGAAATCCATAGCGCGTCCACGCGCCGCAGAACCAGGTGTTCTGTCGGCCTTGCAGCTCGGGCACGCGCTGCTGTGCGGCCATTGCGCTCGTGTCGAACACCGGGTGTGCATAGTCGAACTCGGCATGAACCGAGTCGGCGCGCGGTTCGCGCACCGGATTCAGCGACACGATCACCGGAGTCTTGAACGGCAGCGGTTGCAGGCGGTTGAGCAGATAGTGCAGGCACACGGCAGCCTGCTCGCGCGAGTCGTCCAGGGCGCGCTCGTAGTTCCATGCTGCCCAGGCCAAGCGCCGCTTGGGCAGCAGCGTGGTGTCGGTGTGCAGCAGCGCGCGATTGCGGTGATAGCGGATCGCGCCCAGAACCGAGCGCTCGTCCGCGCTCGGGTCGACGAGCAGGGCGAGCGCCTGGTCGCTGTGGCAGGCCATCACGACCTCGTCGAAGCGTTCGGTGCCGGTGGTCGTGCTGACGAGCACGGAGGAATTGCCGCCGCCGCACAAGCGTTGCACGCCCAGCACCGGCGTGGCGAGCCGCGCATCGGGGATCGCGTCGAGCATCTTTCGCACATAGTTTCGCGCGCCGCCGCGCACCGTGTACCACTGCGGCCGGTTCGCGAGCTGGAACAGGCCGTGGTTGTGGCAGAAGCGGATCATCGTTGCGACCGGGAAGCGCAGCATCTGGTCGACCGGGCACGACCAGATGCAGCCGATCATCGGCAGGAAGTACCAGTCGCGGAACTCGTCGCTAAAGCCGTGCTGCTTCAGGAACTCGCCGATCGGCTGTTGGAGTTGCGCCACCTCGCCACTCTCGGCCAGCGCGGTCGCAAGGCGGTTGAAGCGCAGCAGGTCGACGAGCATGCGCCAAAAGCGTGGATGCACGAGGTTGGCCCGTTGTGCGAACACGGAGTTCAGATCGCAGCCGCTCCATTCCAGACCCAGGCCGGGGACTTGCACCGAGAACGACATCTCCGACTTCGCGATCTCGACGCCGAGCTGGCTGAACAGCAGCAGCAGGTTCGGGTAGGTGCGCTCGTTGAGGACCAAGAAGCCGGTGTCCACACCGTGCGTCGCGCCGTCCAGCGTCACGTCAACCGTGTGCGTGTGACCGCCGAAGTAGTCGCCGGCCTCGAACAGCGAAACGCGCGCGTCGTGGCGCAAGCCATGCGCGACCGACAAACCTGCGATGCCCGAACCGATGACGGCGACGCGGCGCATCGCCACCTCAGGCCGGAGCGCGCAATGTGCTGCGCGCCCCGGTGGAGATAAGAGTGTTGCGAAGCGCCCCCGGGGGAATCAGGGAGGGAGGAGGGAGGAGATATGCCGCCGGGAGCTTGCGGCCGGCGTGAGCCGGTGGCTTCGCAACAGAAAGTGAGTGTATTGAACGCGCTTCGGTTTTGAGGGGCCTGCGTTCGCAGAGTTCCGCGCGGTTCAACGCAGGCCGGTTGGTGCAAGCAGCAAGTCGCATGGCGTCGTGATGTGACTGGTTAGTATTAAATATAACTGATCGGTCTGTATACGCGTGAATCTGTTTTCCGGATGCAAGCCCCCGACGCTGTCCGGTGCTGACTTCGGCATGTCATCCGCGGCGGACTAGAATCGTCTGACTACAAGGCCCGGCCATGATCTACCCTGAACTTTTCAAGCAACTCGAAGCGGTGCGCTGGAACATGGACAAGGACATCCCTTGGGACCAATTCGACGCCAGCAAGCTGACCGACGAGCAGGCGCAGACGATCAAGATGAACGCAATCACCGAGTGGGCGGCGCTGCCGGCCACCGAGATGTTTCTGCGTGACAACAAGGACGATGCCGACTTCTGCGGCTTCATGAGTGTCTGGTTCTTCGAGGAGCAGAAGCATTCGCTGGTGCTGATGGAATACCTGCGCCGCTTCCGGCCCGACCTGGTGCCCACCGAGGCCGAGCTGCAGGAAGTGCGCTTCGAGTTCGACCCGGCGCCCGCGCTCGAAACTCTGATGCTGCATTTCTGCGGCGAGATCCGCCTGAACCACTGGTACCGCCGCGCCGCCGAATGGCACACCGAGCCGGTCATCCAGGCCATCTACGAAACCCTAGCGCGCGACGAAGCCCGCCACGGCGGCGCCTATCTGCGCTACATGAAGCGCGCGCTGCAAAAGTTCGGCGACGAGGCCCGCGCCGCGTTCGCTAAGGTCGGTGTGCTGATGGCCAGCGCTCGCCGCACGGCGCAGGCGCTGCATCCGACCAACCTGCACGTGAACATCAAGCTGTTCCCGCGCGACACCGTGCAAAGCCGCCTGCCCAACCCCGAGTGGCTGGAGCAATGGCTGGACAAGCAGATCCAGTTCGACGCCGTATGGGAAACCAAGGTCGTCGAGCGCATCCTGCACAACATGAGCTTGCTGATGGAGCGCAGCTTCGCCAGCGTCCAGGAGCTCAACCGCTTCCGCAAGGAAGTGACCGCCGCGCTCGCCGCAGCCGCTCGCCCCGCGCCCGCGACTAACGGGGCCGGTACGAGCTGACGCAAAGTGCCGCGAGCGCGAGCAGCAGCGCGCCGAACGCGGTGAACGATACGTTGGTGCTGACGATCAGCGCCAATCCGCCCAGTAGCACCAGCACGCCCGCGGCGATCAGCAGCAGCGGGAACGCCATCACCGCGGCGACCAAGTCGAACGACTTGGCCGGCAGCAGACCGCTGCGCTGGCGCCAGGCCTGGCGCGAGGCGTCGACCTGTGCGTTGGTGGCGTGTGCGGGGCAATCGCATCGGCTGCACCGCGTGCTGTCGGGCGGGTTCGAGGCCTCGCAGGCGAGGCAGGACCAGACATAAGGCTTCATGACGGGAGACCTTTCAGCCTGCTTTTTCCGCCGCTGCGCGCTCCTGATCCGCTTTGCGGTCGGCGGTGACGCGCTGCGCGCTCGGCCGTTCACCGACCAGTTTGCTGTAGGCCTTCCAGTCGATGCCGCCGGCGGCGAGCAGGTCTTCGCCATAGACGATGCGCGTCGCCATCGCGACGATGGGCAGGCTGGCAAACGCCGCGCAATCGGCCTGTGTGAACTCGTCGCCGGCGACGAAGGGTGCGAACCTCGCGAGGCGTTTGAAGCCCGCGATGTTTTTCGTCAACAGCTTGCGCAGCCGATCGACGTTGGCCTCGCTCAACTCGCCGCCGAAGAAGGCCTTCGGGTAGAGCTCGCGCGCCACCAGCTCGAGGTGCAGGTCGATGAAGGTGATCAGCTCGCGTACCTTGCCAGCCTGCCACGGGTCCGCCGGCATCAGCGACGGTGTCGGATAGCGCGCCTCGATGTAGTCCATGATCACCTGGCTCTCGCACAGTGTGCCGTGCTCGGTGCGGATGAACGGCACCTTGCCGAGCGGCGAGGCTTCGAGCACAAGAGCGCTCTTCTTGCCACTCGGGACCAGCTCCTCGGTGAACGTCACGCCCTTTTCAAGCAGCGCAAGCTTGACCTTGTTGTAGTAGTTCGAGAGGGTGAAGCCGCAGAGCACGAACATGGAAGTCTCCTTGCTGACGATCTGGCGCAAGTCTAGTGCGCGCGCCGGCGCCGACGCTGCAACGCAGGCGACAATCCGCCATGGCCTTCACCGACAAGCTTTGCACCCGTGCCGATCTCGCCGCGCGTGTCGCTGCGCTCGCGCAGCCGGTGGTGTTCACGAATGGCGTGTTCGATATCGTGCACCGCGGCCACGTGAGCTACCTCGCGCAGGCGCGTGCGCTCGGCGCGAGCCTGGTGATCGGCCTGAACAGCGATGCCTCGTCGCGTGGACTCGGCAAGGGTCCGGACAGGCCGCTCAATGGCGAACTCGACCGCGCCTGCGTGCTCGCGGCGCTGGAAAGCACGAGCCTCGTCACGCTCTTCGACGAGGCCACGCCGATCGAACTGCTCAAGCTCGTGCGGCCGCAGCTCTACGTGAAGGGCGGCGACTACGACATCGAGGCGCTCGAGGAAACCGCCTGGGTGCGTAGCTGGGGCGGCGACGCGAAAGCGCTGGCCTTCGTCGAGGGCTACTCAACGACGGCGCTGGTGGGCCGGATTCGCGGCTGATCAGCAGGCGCGGCGCGCGCGCAGCCGGCGTGCGGGGAACGCGATCGTGCGCTCGACCCAGTGCACGAAGCGCCCAGCCTCGGCCGAGTTCTCCTTGCGCAGATGCGTGAGCAGTGCCTCGTCGCTGAAGTGCCACTGTGCAGGTTCGCCCAGCTGCCGCCAGCCGGCCGGGTAGGTCAGTGCGAGTGCGCCATCGCTTGCGGTGAAGCCGATGATGCCGCGCACATCGGCAGCGCGCACCCAGCGCACGTGCGCGTCATCCTCGATCACCTGCACCGGCATGCCGCGGTACACATAGTGCCGGCCCTCGAGAGGGCGCCAGACCAGCACACGGGTCTGGTGGCGCATCTCACTCATCAGGTCGAGCAAGGGCTTGGCGAGCAACACGCCGTACAGCGGCGCGGTGCAGACCATCGTCACCAGTCCACCGACGCGCCAAACACACCACGAGACCAGCCCGCACAGGGCGAGTCGCCAGACGATGCGCGCGAGCGGCGAGTTCACACCCTGCGGTTTACCAGCACGATGCCCGTCGCGACCGCGAGCAGCGCGATTGCGAGCCGCGTCGTGATTGTCTCGTTGAGCAGCAGAGTACCCAGCATCAGCCCGAACACCGGCGTGAGCAAGGTGAACGATGCGAGCCGCGTTGCCGCGTAGCGGCCGATCAGCCAGAACCACAGCACATAGCTGAACGCGGTGACGACGACAATCTGGAACCCCATCGCACTCCAGGCCAATGCAGACAACACGCCCGGCAGCCTCGCGCCGATCGCGAGCGCGGCGATCACCAGGATCACACCCGAGACGGCGAGTTGGTACAGCAGCGTCTTCTCGGCCGACGCGCCCGAGAGTTTGCTGCCGCGGATTGCCAGCGTCGTCGCGCCCCACAGCACGCCGGCGGCGACACCGAGCGCATCACCAAGCAACTGGCGCGGCCCAGCCGCGGGCGCATTGAAGCCTTCCTCGAACGCCCACGCGACGCCCGCGAACGCGATCAGCAGACCGACCATCTGCACCCGCGACAGCCGCTCGCTGTGGGCGATGAATGGCATGCCCAAGGCGACGACGAACGGGGAAATGTAGATGAACACGACCATGCGTGACGCGGTCGTGTGCTGCAGCCCGATGAAGATGCACAGGAACTCGGCGGCGAACAGCGCGCCCGCCAGCAACCCGCCGCGCAGCGTCCCGTCGCGCGTGAATATCGGAATATTGCGCAGCCACGCCCACAGGCCCACCAGCAGCGCGCCGCCCGCCGAGCGCGACGCGGCCTGCCACAGCGCCGGCACCTCGGGCATCGCCGCCTTCGCCGCGACCTGATTCAGGCCCCACAGAAAGCAGCAGAACACGAGCATGGAGACGGCCAGCGTGTCGAGGTGGGGTTTGCGTTCGATCATGGTGAGGGCTGACGATTCAGGACGATCGCGACGAGCGCGCACAGCGCTCCCGCGAGCGCGCCGGTGGTGTGGACGAGAGGCGCTACCGCGATGTCCCAGCCCTCGGGATGGCGCAGCGTCGTACCCCACGGAGATTCGCTCAACAGCTTGGCGACGAAGCCGATCGTCACCAGCGCGCCGACCCAGCGCTGTGCACGCGTTCGCCCGGTGGCCAGCACCCACACGACAATCGCTGCGACGCCCGCGTGCACGACGCCGGACAGCCCGCCGTAGTGCTGCAGTTCGGGCCGCACCAGCAGCCCGAGGTGCGTGAGCGGCCAGGCCGCGAGCCAGGCGCAGGCGAGACGCGCGGGCGCCAGCGCCGCCATGCCGTAGACGCCGGCGAGCGCGATGCCCGCGAGGTTGCCGATCAGGTGCGCGCCGCTGTAGTGCACGCCGATGGCGGTGAAGGCACGCCAGGGCTGGCTGAACGCGAGCGCGGGCTGCCAGTCGATCGCCTCGTGCGGCAGCGGCCAGCCGAGCAACGCGCACGCGGCGAACCACGCGGCGACGCCGAGCCAGGCCACGTAAGGCCGGCTCACGCGGGTGTCGTGCCGAACACGGCGCGCCACAGCGCGAGCACCGCGTCGCGCTGTTCGACCATCGCGTCTGGCTCGACCTGTGTAGGCTGCTCGTCGAGCCGGGCGCGGTGCTGAGCGCGGCGCAATTCACGGTAGGCGTCGGCCGCGGCGTGGCCGATGTTGTCGGGCAGCAGGCCGTAGAGCTGCGCACGTTGCAGCAGCGCGATGTTGCCTACATCAGCGAGCAGGCCTGCGTGCGTCGCGCCATGCGCGAGCACAAGGTACTGCACCGCGAACTCGGCGTCCATCATGCCACCGGCACTGTGCTTCACATCGAAGCGGCCGCCGCGTACCGGATGCGCGCCGCGCACCTTCTCGCGCATCGCGACAACCTCGTCGCGCAGCGACGCGGCGTCGCGCGTCGCGCACAGCACGACGCGCCGCACCGCATCGAAACCGGGCTCGAGCGCGCGCCAGCCGGCGCACCAGCGCGCGCGCGTCAGGGCTTGGTGCTCCCAGGTCCACGCGGTGTTGCCGCCGCGGCCGGTCTGGTAGCGCTCGAACGAGGCCAGCGAGGTGACGAGCAGGCCCGAGTTGCCGTTCGGTCGCAGCGCGGTGTCGATGTCGAACAGCTCGCCCGCGGCGGTGCGCAGCGTCAGCCAGTTGATGACCTTGCGCACGAACGCGCCGTAGACCTCGGCAGCGCGGTCCGGATCGGATTCGTCCGCATCGTCGTAGAGAAACACCACGTCAAGATCGCTGCCGTAGCCGAGCTCCTTGCCGCCGAGCTTGCCGTAGGCGATCACCGCGAGGCGCGGCTCGTCGAGGTGAGCCTGCTTCAGGTGCCGCCAGGCCCACCGCATTGCGAGCGCGAGCGTCGCGTCGGCCAGCGCCGACAGATCGTCGGCGACCTGCTCGACCGTTATCTCGCGCTCGACATCGCGTACCAGCGTGCGAAAGACCTCGGCGTGGTGGGCGCGGCGCAGTGTGTCGAGCAGTGATTCCTCGTCGGCCTGGCCGGAGCGCTCCCAGGCGGCGTGGCGTTCGTCGAGCTCGCGCGTGAACTCGGCAGCATCGAAGCGGCTGTGCAGCAAGCGCTGGTCGGCGAGTTCGTCGATCACGCCGGGGTGCAACATCAGGTAGCGCATCGGCCAGCGTGCGAGGCCGAGCAGGCGCAGCAGCCGCGTTTGCACCTCGGGGCGCTCGACCAGCATCGCGAGGTAGCTATCTCGGCGAAGCAACGGCCCGATCCAGTCGACGAAGCGGGTTGCCGCCTCCATCGTGCAGTCCTCGTCCTTCACCGCCTGCGCGGCACGCTTGATCAGCCGCGCCAGGCGCAGCTTGCTGTCGTCACGCAGCAGCTGGATCTTCGGCTGATCGCGCCACGGCCGCACGCGCGCTGCCAGCTCGGGCGGCAGGTGCTCGAGAAAGGCATCACTGTCCACCGGCTGCGGCGTGCCGGCGCAGCTCTTGCAGCCAGCGGTTGTGGCGGCGCTTGCCACCGGCGCGCGGCCGTCGTGCAGCAGCGCGTCGAACTCGGTCGCGACAAACTCGCGTATCTCGCAGAGCTTGTCGAGCAGTTCGCAGGCGTCGTTGTTGCATGCCAGGTCGAGGCTGCGCGCGATCCAGTTCAGATCGGCGTCGACGGTCGGCAGCAGATGCGTCTGCTGGTCGTCGAGGTACTGGATGCGGTGCTCGACGCGGCGCAGGAACTCGTAGGCCTCGGCCAGCTTTACAGCGCTCTGCGGCTTCATCAGGCCACCGGCGGCGAGCTTGGTGAGCGACTTCAGCGTCGAACGCGTGCGGATCTCGGGAAACTGCCCGCCGCGAGCGACAAGCAGCAGCTGCACGATGAACTCGATTTCGCGAATGCCGCCGCGCGAGAGCTTCACGTCATTCGCACGCTCGGGCCTCCCGGCCGCGCGACGCTGGGCTTCTTCGCGCACCTTGGAGTGCAGCTGACGCAGGCCCTCGAAGACGCCGTAGTCGAGGTAGCGACGGTAGACGAACGCGGTGACGAGACTGCGCAGCGGGATCGCGCGGCCGCTGGCGACGCTCGCGCGCGGCGCGACGACGCGGCTCTTCAGCCACGCGAAGCGTTCCCACTCGCGGCCCTGCACTTGCAGGTATTCCTCCAGCATCGCCATGCTCACGGCCGGCGGGCCGGAGTTGCCGTTCGGCCGCAGCATCAGGTCGACGCGGAACACGAAGCCGTCTTCGGTGGTCTCGCCGATCAGCGTGTAAAGGCGCTTCGCGACCTGTGCAAAGTATTCGTGCGCGCTGACTTGTTGCGCACCATCGGTCTGGCCATCTTCTTCGTAGACGTAGATCAGATCAATATCGGACGATACGTTCAGCTCGCGCGCGCCGAGCTTACCCATGCCGACGACCCAGAAGTCGATTCGCTCGCCCTGAGCGTTGCGCGGCACGCCGTAGCGTGCATCGATGTCGAGCCGGGCCTGCGCCAGCGCGCGATCGAGCGCGGTCTCCGCCAGCTCGGTCATTGCGCGGGTGATGTCGGACAGGGCCGCGCCCTGCTCGACATCGAGCACCGCCAGCCTCTCCAGCACGAGCTGGCGCGCGACGCGCATCGCACTGGCCTGCGGGCGGCCGCCGGCCAACAGCTCGTCGATCAGCGTGTCAATGGCTTCGCCCGTCGGCAGCCCGGCCGCGAGCAAGGCCAGCTCGGCGCCATAGCGGCGGCGGATTCGTTGCACGAAGCGGCTGTGGTCGGCGGCGGCAGGGGTTTTGATGCCCGAAACGGAGACAGGAAGTAAGGTGCTTGAACCCATGGTGACCAAGAGGGTCTGTGCTAGATTGACCGATCAGTTTTTCGCCGATCTGGCTGGCGCACCAATGTCTTCATGTCTCTGATCCCGCCTGCCACGTCCGCCCCCGATGGTTTGCCCCCGCGCTGGGTGCTCGTGCGCTGGGTGGCGCGCTCGCTGCTCGGGTTGGTCCTTGTCGCGTGGAGCTTATTGCTGATCGCGTGGCTGACACTCCATTGGGGGATTCTGCCCCACATCCAGCAATGGCGTGAGCCGATCCAGGAGCGGGCGAGCAAGGCGCTCGGGGTTCCGGTGCGGATCGGCCAGATCGAGGTGCGCTCGCGCGGTTGGGTGCCGACCTTCGAGCTGCGCGAAGTCGTGCTGCTCGACGCCTCTCAGCGCCCCGCGCTGCGCCTGCCGCGCGTCTCGGCGGCGATCTCGCCGCGCTCGCTGTTCTCGTTCGAACTGCGCTTCGAGCAACTTCTGATCGACGGTGCCGAACTCGAGGTGCGGCGCGACCGCCGCGGCCGCATCTTCGTCGCCGGCCTGGATTTCAGCGGAGCCGATCTGAACAAGGACGACAGCAGCGCCGCCGCCGACTGGTTCTTTGCCCAGCACGAGTTCGTGATCCGTGCCGGCGCGTTGCGCTGGACGGATGAGCTGCGTGAGGCCGCGCCGCTCGCGCTCGCCGACGTGCAGCTCGTGGTGCGCAACGGACTGCGCCAGCACGACATCCGCATCGACGCGACACCGCCCACCGAGTGGGGCGAGCGTTTTAGCCTGACGGGCCGCTTCACGCAACCGCTGCTCGCACGCCGCGGCGACTGGCGGCGCTGGAGCGGTAGCGCGTACGCGAGCCTGCCGCGGGCGGATGTGCACGAGCTGCGCCAGCACCTGTCGCTGCCGTTCGAGCTGAGCGAGGGCGTGGGTGCGCTGCGCGGCTGGTTCGATCTGAAGGATGGCCAGCCGACCGAGGCGACCATCGATGTCGCGCTGCGCGCCGTCACGTTGCGGCTCGGCCCGGAAGTCGATCCGCTCAGCGTCGAGGAGGTACAGGGGCGCGTGATCGCGCAACACACGGCTGACAGCACGACGCTCGCCGTGCAGCACGTCAGCTTCGTGACCGGCGACAACGTCCGCTGGCCCGAGGGTGACATGAAGCTGACCTGGCATCAGCACCAAGGCCAGCCAGCGACCGGCGGCGAGTTCAGTGCGCAGCGACTCGATGTCGGTCTGATGGCGCAAGTCGCGACGCGCGTTCCGCTCGGCGACGCGCTGCGCAAGCTGCTCGGCGAGCTGCAGGCGCAGGGTGTGATCAGCGACTTGAACGCGAAATGGGACGGCCCGCACGACGCGCCAACGCACTACAAGGCCTCGGGTGTGCTCGATGGCCTCTCCCTGGCGTCGCTGCCGTCCAGCGAGCCCGGCGCCGTGGGCCGACCAGGGCTGCGCAACGCGACGATCGGATTGAACGCGACCGAGGCTGGCGGCGACGCCCGCATCGAGATCAACCACGGCGTGCTTGACCTGCCGGGTGTGTTCGACGACCCGCTATTACCGTTCGACCAGTTCAGTGCGCAACTGCTGTGGAAGATCGAACCGTCCAAACTCGCCGACCAGACGCCGAAGATCACGGTCCAAGTCAAGAACGCGCAGTTCTCCAACCCCGACGCCAAGGGCGAACTCAGCGCGTTGTGGAGCCCGGGCGCCGGCACGGGCGTCGCACGCGGCGGCCGCTACCCGGGCCGGCTCGAGCTCGACGCCAAGCTCAGCGACGGCCACGCCAAGCGCGCCTGGCGCTACCTGCCGCTGGGCATCTCGCGAGAGACACGCGACTACGTGCAGCATGCGGTGCAGGGCGGCAAGCTCGTCGGCGCCAGCTTTCACGTTAAGGGCGACCTGTGGGACTTCCCGTTCTACAACGCGAAGGGCAGCAGGGACGGCGAATTCCGTATTACCGCGAAGATCGAGGACGCGCGCTACGCTTTCGTGCCGAGCGTACCGGCGAGCGGCGCCAACCCGGGCTATGTGTCGCCGTGGCCGGAGCTGACCAAGGCCGACATCGAACTCGCACTGGACCGCGGCACGCTCGCGCTGACGAACGGCCGCGCGCAACTCGGCAACATCGAGTTGCGCAATGTGCAGGGCGCGATCCGCAACCTCGAGGCCGAAGGCCAACTCGCGCTTGAAACGAGCGCGCGCGGCCCGCTTGCCGAGATGCTGCACGTCGTCGACTCGACGCCGGTCGGCGGCTGGATCGGCAAGGCGCTCGATGCCAGCACCGGCAGCGGCACTTCCGAGCTCAAGCTCTCGCTCGGCATTCCGCTGCTGCACTTCGACAATGCCACCGCGAAGGGCAGTGTGACTCTGAGCGGCAACGACCTGCGCATCACCGCGGACAGCCCGCTGCTGGCCGGTGCGAAAGGACGCATCGATTTCACGAACAAGACCTTCGCGGTGGTCGGCGCGAGCGCTAAGGTCTACGGCGGCGACATGAGCTTCGACGGCGGGCTGCAGGCCGACGGCACCCTGCGCTTCACCGGTCAGGGCAGCGTCACTGCCGATGGCCTGCGCCGTGCCACCGAGCTCGGCCAGGTCGCGCGCCTCGCGACCGCGCTGAACGGGCAGACGGTTTACCGCGCGAGTTTGGGCTTCGTGCACGGCGCGCCAGAGGTCAACGTCAGCAGCAACCTTGTCGGCCTGGCCATCAATCTGCCGGCGCCGCTGAGCAAGGCGGCCGACGCGCCGCTGACGATGCGCTACCAGAGCAGCGTGGAGCCCGCGGTCGTCGGCCAGCCGTTGCACGACACGCTGCGTTTCGAACTTGGCAGCCTCGTCCAGGCCAGCTACCAGCGCGACATCGCCGGCGAGCAGCCGCGCGTGCTGCGCGGCGGCGTCGGCGTGATGGAGCCCGCACCGCAGCCGGCGAGCGGCGTGGCGGCGAACATCAATTTGAAGACGCTCGTCACCGACGAGTGGGAGGCGCTCGCTGACAAGCTCGTCGGGATGGCCGACGCGCGCGAGACCAGCGGCAAGGCCGGCTACGCGCCCGACACGATCAGCCTGCGTGTGCAGGAACTGACCGCCGGCCCGCGGCGCCTGACGAACGTCTCGGCGGGGCTGTCGCAGGAAGCAGGGCTTTGGCGCGCCAATGTCGATGCCGATCAGCTCGATGGCTATATCGAATACCGCCCGCCGTCGCGGCGCGGCGGCGCGGCAACGGCGGGCGGGCGCGTGTATGCGCGTCTGTCGCGTCTGTCGGTCCCGAAGAGCGATGTCGAGCAGGTCGAGAGCCTGCTAGACCAGCAGCCGGAGGCGATGCCCGCGC
>JANYBE010000029.1 GCA_025360945.1 Rhizobacter sp.
CAAACTCAAGAACGACGCGAAGGTGATCTGATGAGCAGCCTTGTTATTGCCGAACACGACAACGCCACCGTCCGCGGCGCGACGCTGAACACCGTTACTGCCGCGCTGCAATGCGGTGGCGATGTGCATGTGCTGATTGCCGGCTCTAACGCTGGCGGCGCCGCAGCAGCGGCTGCGCAGATCGCCGGCGTCGCCAAGGTGCTGCACGCTGACGCGGCCTACTTCGAACACGGCCTGGCCGAGAACGTCGCTGCGCAGGTGCTCGCGATTGCGAAGGACTACAGCCATATACTGTTCCCGGCTACCGCTGCGGGCAAGAACGTTGCGCCGCGCGTGGCGGCCAAGCTCGATGTGGGCCAAATCTCCGACATCACCAAGGTCGATGCCGCCGACACCTTCGAGCGCCCGATCTACGCCGGTAATGCAATTGCCACGGTGCAGAGCCTGGACGCGATCAAGGTCATCACGGTGCGCACGACCGGTTTCGATCCGGCCGCGCCGACCGGCGGCTCGGCGGCCATCGACAAACTTAACAGCGTGGCCGATTCCGGCAAGTCGGTGTTCATTGGTAGCGAGATCGCGAAGAACGACCGGCCCGAACTGACGGCCGCGAAGATCATCGTCTCCGGCGGCCGCGCGCTCGGCTCCAGCGACAAGTTCACCGAGGTGCTCACGCCCCTGGCCGACAAGCTCGGGGCGGCGCTCGGTGCGAGCCGCGCGGCGGTGGATGCGGGTTACGCGCCGAACGACTGGCAGGTCGGCCAGACCGGCAAGATCGTCGCGCCGCAGCTCTACATCGCGGCCGGCATCAGCGGTGCGATCCAGCACCTGGCGGGCATGAAGGATTCCAAGGTCATCGTCGCGATCAACAAGGACCCCGAAGCGCCAATCTTCTCGGTGGCCGACTATGGGCTGGAGGCCGATCTGTTCGTGGCCGTGCCTGAACTGGTCAAGGCGCTCGGCTGATCGTGCAAGGTCGCTGAGGCAGGGCAACTCAATGGGCGCGCAACGCAAGTTGACGCGCCCCTCTTCTTTTTCGGAGAAAAGACCATGACGTACCGCGCCCCGATCAACGACATGCTGTTCTGCATGAAGGAACTTGCCGCCCTCGAAGAGGTGGCCAAGTTGCCGGGCTTCGAGGACGCCGGTCTCCAAACCGCACAGGCCGTGCTCGAAGAGTGCGCGAAGTTCAACGAGGGCGTCGTCGCGCCGCTGAACGTCGACGGCGACCGCAACCCGTCGTCGTTCCACTCCGGCGTGGTCACGACGACGCCGGGCTTCAAGCAGGCCTTTCGCCAGTTTGGCGAGGGCGGCTGGCAGGGCCTGCAGCACCCGTACGAGTTCGGCGGCCAGAACCTGCCGAAGACGATCGGCGCCGCCTGTATCGAAATGCTCAACAGCGCCAATCTCAGCTTCGCACTGTGCCCGCTGCTGACCGACGGCGCGATCGAGGCGCTGCTCACTGCAGGCACGCCCGAGCAGCAGCAGGCCTATATCCCGAAGATGATCTCCGGCGAGTGGACCGGCACGATGAACCTAACCGAGCCGCAGGCCGGCTCCGACCTCGCGCTCGTGCGCACCCGCGCCGAGCCGCAACCCGACGGCACGTTCAAGGTGTTCGGCACGAAGATCTTCATCACATATGGCGAGCACGACATGGCGAGCAACATCGTGCATCTCGTACTCGCGCGCGTCGCAGGCGCGCCCGAAGGCGTGAAGGGCATCAGCCTGTTCATCGTGCCCAAGTTCATAGTCAACGCGGACGGTTCGCTGGGTGCTCGCAACGACGCACACTGCGTGAGCATCGAGCACAAACTTGGCATAAAGGCCAGCCCGACGGCGGTGCTGCAGTTCGGCGACCACGGCGGAGCAGTCGGTCAACTGGTTGGCGCAGAGAACCGCGGCCTCGAATATATGTTCATCATGATGAACGCGGCCCGTTATGCAGTGGGCATGCAGGGCATCGCGGTGGCCGAGCGCGCGTACCAGAAGGCGGCGGCGTTCGCCAAGGAGCGCGTGCAGTCTCGCCCGGTCGATGGCTCGCTGTCAGGTAGCGGCGCGATCATTCACCATCCGGATGTGCGGCGCATGCTGATGACGATGCGCGCGTACACCGAAGGTTGCCGCGCGATGGCGATCACTGCGGCGGCGGCCTTCGACGCCTCGCACCATCACCCTAATGCCGAAGTGCGCAAGCAGAACCAGGCCTTCTACGAATACATGGTGCCACTGGTCAAGGGCTACAGCACCGAGATGAGCGTCGAGGTCGCCAGCCTGGGCGTGCAGGTGCACGGAGGCATGGGCTTCATCGAAGAGACAGGCGCCGCGCAGTACCTGCGCGATGCGCGCATCCTGCCGATCTACGAAGGCACAACCGCGATCCAGGCCAACGATCTGGTCGGCCGCAAGACTGCGCGCGATGGCGGGCGCACGCCGAAGGCGATCGGCGCGCAAATGGTGGTGACCGAAAGCGAACTCGCCAAGCACGACAGCGCCGCCGCGCAGGCGATGCTCAAGCGCCTGTGTGCCGCGCGGGCCGCGTTCGAGCAGGTTGTCGACTTCGTGGCCGGCAACGCAAGCCAGAATTCAAAGTACGCCGGTTCGGTGCCGTACCTGATGCTCGCCGGCAATGTCGTCGCAGGCTGGCAGATGGCGCGTTCGCTGGTCGCGGCAGAAGACTTGCTCGTGCGCGGCGAGGGCGACGCTGCGTTCCTGAAGGCCAAGATCGCGACTGCGCATTTCTACGCCGACCATTTGCTCAGCAAGGCGCCGGGCCTACGCGATGCGATCGTCGATGGCGCCGACAGCGTCACCGCGCTCCCGCTCGATTCGTTCTGATCCACCTCGTCCTCATTCCGAAAGCCTCACCATGCCCTTGCCTGGAGTTCTCGCCTCGCTGCCGCTGCCCATCATCGGCGCACCGCTGTTCATCATCAGCAACCCCAAGCTTGTGATTGAGCAGTGCAAGGCCGGCGTCGTCGGCGCAATGCCGGCGCTCAACGCGCGGCCTGCGGAAATGCTGGATGAGTGGCTCGCCGAGGTGACCGAAACACTCGCGGCCTACAACAAGGCGAACCCGAACAAGCTCGCGGCGCCGTTCGCGATCAACCAGATCGTGCACAAGAGCAACGACCGGCTCGATCACGACATGGCGGTGTGCGCGAAGTACAAGGTGCCGATCATCATCACCTCGCTGGGGGCGCGCACCGATGTTAACGACGCGGTGCATGCCTGGGGCGGCGTCGTGATGCACGACATCATCAACAACAAGTTCGCGAAGAAGGCGATCGAGAAGGGTGCCGATGGCCTGATCGCCGTTGCCGCCGGCGCGGGCGGCCACGCCGGCGTGAAGAGCCCGTTCGCGCTGATCCAGGAGATTCGCCAGTGGTTCGATGGCCCGGTCGCGCTGAGCGGCTCGATCGCCAGCGGCGGCGCGGTGCTGGCGGCGCAGGCCATGGGCGCGGACTTTGCATACATCGGCTCGGCCTTTATCGCGACCGAGGAAGCACGCGCGATCGATGCGTACAAGCAGGCCATCGTCGACGGCAGCTCCGACGAGATCGTCTATAGCAACCTGTTCACCGGGGTGCACGGCAACTACCTCGCGCCGTCCATCCGCGCCGCGGGCCTGGACCCCGAAAACCTGCCCGAGAGTGACCCGAGCAAAATGAATTTCGGCGGTGACGCCAAGAAGGCCTGGAAGGACATCTGGGGCTGCGGCCAGGGCATCGGCGCGATCGACCGGGTGCTGCCCACGCGCGAGCTCGTGGCGCGCTTGGCCAGCGAATACGGCCGCGCTCGTGCACGCCTTGCCTTGGCATAGCCCGCGTCACCAGACGGCCACACTCGCGGTGCTACAGTCCTGCCCGTGACATAAACAGGTCCTTCCCGTCCCCTTGCTGGCAACAGTCAAGGCGGGTCGCTTGTCCGCAAGTCGGTGTAGCCGCCACGCGGAAGGTTGATCAACCCACTACAGCGCCGGAAACCGGTGCGAAAGGTGAGCGAAATGATGCAGGAATCCAGGTCGAACTCGTACCTGTTCGGCGGCAATGCGCCCTACGTCGAAGAGATGTACGAGGCCTACCTCGACAACCCGGGCTCGGTGCCCGACAACTGGCGCAAATATTTCGACGCGCTGCAGCACGTGCCCGCGGCCGATGGCTCCAACGCCCGCGATGTGGCGCACGCGCCGGTCGTCGAATCGTTCGCGCAGCGCGCCAAGGCCGGCACCTTCGGCAGCAAGGCCTCGACGACCGATCTCGCGGTCGCGCGCAAGCAGGTCCATGTTCAAACGCTGATCGCTGCGTACCGCTCGTTGGGCTCGCGCTGGGCCGACCTAGACCCGCTCAAGCGCCAAGAGCGCCCGAAGATTCCCGAACTTGAACCGGCGTTCTACGATTTGAGCGAGTCCGACATGGACATCGTCTTCAGCGCCACCAACACTTTCTTCTCGACCGCCGAACACACGACCTTGCGGGAGATCGTGCAGGCGCTGCGTGAAACCTACTGCGGCTCGATCGGCGCCGAGTACATGCACATCACCACGCCGACCGAGAAGCGCTGGTGGCAGGAGCGGCTCGAATCGGTTCGCAGTAAGCCGAACTACAACGCCGAGCAGAAGAAGCACATCCTCGACCGCCTGACCGCTGCGGAGGGCCTTGAGCGCTACTTGCACACGAAGTACGTCGGCCAGAAGCGCTTCTCGCTCGAAGGCGGCGAGAGCTTCATCGTTTCCATGGATGAACTGGTGCAGCGTGCGGGCGCCAAGGGCGTGCAGGAGATCGTGATCGGAATGGCCCACCGCGGCCGCCTCAACGTGCTCGTCAACACACTGGGCAAGATGCCCAAGGACCTGTTCGCCGAGTTCGACCACACCGCGCCCGAGGCGTTGCCGTCGGGTGACGTCAAGTACCACCAGGGCTTCTCGAGCGACATCACGACCACGGGCGGCCCAGTCCATCTGAGCCTCGCGTTCAACCCCTCGCATCTCGAGATCGTGAACCCAGTCGTCGAAGGTTCGGTCAAGGCCCGCCTCGACCGTCGCGGCGACAAGGAAGGCGACTCGGTGCTGCCAATCATCGTCCACGGCGACGCAGCCTTT
>JANYBE010000064.1 GCA_025360945.1 Rhizobacter sp.
CGAACTTCCGCTCCGACGGCCTGATCATCGGCTCGCCCACCGGCTCGACGGCTTACGCGTTGTCGGCCGGCGGACCGATCCTGCACCCGGGGATCGCCGGTTGGGTGCTGGTGCCGATCGCGCCGCACGACCTGTCGAACCGGCCAATCGTGCTGCCCGACACTGTCGAGATCAACATCGAGATCGTCGCCGGGCGCGACGCGAGCGTTAGCTTCGACATGCAATCGCTCGCCAGCCTGCTGCACGGCGACCGCGTGCAGGTGCGGCGCTCGCCGAACCAGGTGCGTTTCCTGCACCCGCGTGGCTGGAGCTACTACGCAACCTTGCGGCGCAAGCTGCACTGGAATTCGGGAGTCAACTGAAGTGCTGCGTCGCCTGTCACTGCGCGACTTCGTGATCGTGGCCGAGCTCGAGGTCGAGTTCGACGCCGGCTTCTCGGTGCTGACCGGCGAGACCGGCGCGGGCAAGTCGATCTTGGTCGACGCGCTGCAACTCGCGCTCGGCAGCCGCGGCGACGCCGGCGTGGTGCGCGAAGGCGCGCCACGCGCCGAGATCGGCGCCGAGTTCGACGCGCCGGCCAGCATCGCGGGCTGGCTCGACGACGCAGGCTTCGCGGCCAACGACACACTGTTGCTGCGTCGCACGATCGACGCACAAGGCAAGAGCCGCGCATGGATCAACGGCAGCGCGGCAACGCTCGCGCAGCTGCGCGAGGCTGCCGACCACCTCGTGGACATCCACGGCCAGCACGCGTGGCAGAGCCTGACGCGCGGACCGGCGGTGCGGGCGCTGCTCGATGCGTTCGCCGATGTCGATGCGGCCCCGCTCGCAGCGCTGTGGTCGCAGTGGAAACAGGCGAGCGAGACGCTGGCCCTAGCCGGCACGCAGCAGGCCGGCCTGGAGCGCGAACGCGAACGCCTCGCGTGGCAGATCGGCGAGGTCGACAAGCTCGCGCCGGGTGCCGACGAATGGAGTGAGCTCGAGGCCGAGCACAAGAAGCTGGCAAACGCGCAGTCGCTGATCGAGGCAGCGCGCAGCGCTCTCGATGTCGTCTCGGAGGCCGACGACAACGCCGATGCCCTAACCGGTCGCGCGCTGCACGCGCTCGGCGACGTGGCCGAATTCGACGCTCAACTCGCCGCGACCATCGAAGTGCTGCAAGGAGCGCAGGCGCAGCTGCAGGACGCGGCCCACACGCTCGCAAGCTACTTGAACCATACCGAGCTCGAACCGCAGCGCCTGCAGGCGCTCGATGAACGGCTGTCGGCGTGGATGGGTCTGGCACGGCGTTATCGGCGCACGCCAGCCGAATTGCCCGAGCTGCTCGCGCAGTGGAAGAGCGAGCTGAAGGCGCTCGATGCCGCCGCCGATCTGGAAGGACTGCAGCGCGAACTCACATGCGCTCTGGCCGCGTTTGGCGCCGAGGCGAAGCGCGTCTCCGCGGCGCGGCGCAGCCGCGCCCCTAAGCTTGCGAGCGTCGTCACGCAGGCGATGCAGCAGCTCGGCATGGCCGGTGGGCGCTTCGAGGTCGCGCTGTTGAAACAGGATGCGCCGCAATCCTTCGGCCTGGAATCGGCCGAGTTCCTCGTCGCCGGCCACGCCGGAAGCACGCCGCGGCCGCTGGCGAAGGTCGCCTCGGGCGGCGAGCTGTCGCGCATCGCGCTCGCGATCGCGGTGACGACGAGTCAGCTGCAAAGCGCCGGCACGCTGATCTTCGACGAGATCGACGCGGGCGTCGGCGGCGCAGTGGCCGAGACCGTCGGACGCCTGATGAAGCAGCTCGGTCGCCACCGGCAGGTGCTGGCGGTCACGCACTTGCCGCAGGTCGCGGCATGCGCCGATCACCATTTCGTCGTTGCGAAGCAGGCGCGCGATGGCACGACGCTGAGCGACGTGCGCGCGGTTGGTGGTGAGGTCCGTGTCGCCGAAGTCGCACGCATGCTGGGCGGCGAGCGGCTGTCGAACACCAGCCTGGCGCATGCGCAAGAGATGCTCGCGGTAGGCGCCGAAACGGTCGCTGCCACGCGTGGGCGCAAGCGGTCATGAACACCTCCTCGCAACGCGAGGTCGTGCTGGTCACCGGCATCTCCGGCTCCGGCAAATCGGTCGCACTGCACGCGCTCGAGGACGCAGGCTTCTTCTGTGTCGACAACCTGCCGCCCGAGCTGCTGCGCGACTTCCTGAAGCTCGAGAACGAGCGCCCCGATCGGCACCTGGGTATCGCGGTGGACGTGCGCAGCGCCGGCTCGCTACCGCACCTGCTGCCGCTGCTGGAACAGCTGCACCACGAGGGCGTCGCGGTGCAGGTGGTATTTCTCGACGCGAGCACCGACGCGCTGGTGCGGCGTTTTTCCGAAACACGTCGACCACATCCGCTGTCGAGCGAACCTGCCCAGGGCGAACACGTGCCAGACAGCCGGCGCGCGCTGATTGACGCGATCGAGCTCGAACGCGAGCTGCTCGCCGAACTGCGTGAGGTGGCGACCGTGGTCGACACCAGCCAGCTGCGACCGGCGCAGTTGCGCATCTGGGTGCGCGACTTGGTGCGCGACGTCGGCAATCGGCTCACGCTGGTGTTCGAGAGTTTCGCGTTCAAGTTCGGCGTACCACTTGACGCCGATTATGTGTTCGACGTGCGTGTGCTGCCCAACCCTCACTACGTGCGCGAGCTGCGGCCGCAGACCGGGCGCGACGCACCGGTGGCCGATTTCCTGCGCGCGCAGCCCGAGGTCGGCGAGATGCTGGGGCAGATCGAAGCCTTTCTCGCGCGCTGGCTACCGGCTTTCGAGAACGACCAGCGCAGCTACCTCACGGTGGCGATCGGTTGCACCGGCGGTCAGCACCGCTCGGTGTACTTTGCCGAGACGCTGGCCGAGCGCTTTCGCAGCCGCGCGGCGACACTGATCCGTCATCGCGAACTGGATGCGCGCGACTGAGGCAGTATGCAAGAAGAGCTACCGCTCTTTCCGCTGCGGGCCGTGCTGTTCCCCGGTGGTCTGCTGAACCTGAAGGTCTTCGAGGCACGCTACGTCGACCTGATGACGACCTGCCTGCGCGAGCAGCAGTCGTTCGGTGTGGTCGCGCTGCGCAGCGGTCACGACGTGCATCGACCCGGCAACCCCATCAGCTTCGAGGCGGTCGGCGCGCTGGCCGAGCTCATCAATATCGACAGCGACCGGCCGGGAATCCTGCAAGTGAGTTGCCGAGGCGGTGCGCGCTTTCGCGTGCTCACGAGCCGCCAGCGTGCCGACGGCCTGTGGCTGGCGCACACCGAACGTGTGGATAGCGACGAGGCACGCGCGCCGACCGCGACGCAGACCGCCACCGTGCGCGGCCTCGCCGAAGCGATCGCGACGATGAAGGGCCAAGGCCTGGCCCCCTTCCTCGAACCCTACCGTTTCGATGACGCCGGCTGGGTCGCCAACCGCTGGTGCGAGATCCTGCCGATCTCGCAGGCGGCCAAGTTCAGGCTGATGGAGCTGCCCGACCCGTCGGTGCGTTTGCAACTGGTGGACGATTTCCTGCGCAGCAAGGGCGTGGTCGGCTGACCCGACGGGCGCGACTTCGGCCGCACCGTGCAGGGCGCCGGGCTGTACTTGATCGCCGGCAGCGATGCGCGGACCGGCGACATGGAACTGTCGGCGCCCGGCGGATCAGTGTTCAACAGTGCGACGGCGGATGCTGTGGTCAGCGATGGTTGCCTCGCCTTTTACCTCGGGCTGATCATCTTCCCCTCGACGCTCTGAGCACGCGTCCCCTGACTCAGCAGCCGGCGCAGCGGCGCCGGCAGGCCCACGGCGAGCGCGTCCTTCAGCTCGAACCACCGACCGTTAAGCCACGCGTTTGCGATCCGGCTAACGCGCGAGCTCGCGGTGCGCGTTGGCAGCGTCCAGCGCAGTGGGTGCAGCCGCCAGTCGAGGTGCGTCAGCACGTGGGTGAAGCTGCCCAGCCACTCGCCTTGCCCGGGCCACCCGGCTGCGGCGCGGTCGAAATCCTCGGTCGAATCGAACTCGGGCAGGCTCCATAGCCCGGCCCACACGCCGGTGTCGGGCCGTTGCACCAGCCACACCCGATCGCGCCATTGCAGCCAAAGCCACACGTGCTCACGCGTGCCGCGCTTGAGCTTTCGGGTCTTGACGGGATAGCGTTCCTGCGTGCCCGTCTTCGCGGCCCGGCATGGCGCACACACCGGGCACTGCAGACAGGCCGGCGCGCGCCGCGAACACAGCGTGGCTCCAAGGTCCATCAGGCCCTGGGTATAGCGATCGATGTCGCGCCCGGGCAGCAGCTGCGTGGCCGCCAGCCACAGCGCGCGTTCGTGCTTCGCCTCGGCCAGATCGCCGTCGAACGCGAGCATGCGGGTCAGCACCCGTTTGACGTTGCCGTCGAGGATCGCGACGCGCTCGCCGAAGCAGAACGCGGCGATCGCCGCGGCGGTCGAGCGCCCGATGCCGGGCAAGGTAATCAGTGCAGCGCTGCTGTCCGGGAAGCGCCCACAGTGCTCGGCAACGACCGCTTGCGCACAGCGATGCAGGTTGCGCGCGCGGCTGTAGTAGCCCAGACCGCTCCACAGCGCGAACACGTCGCTCTGCGACGCCGCAGCGAGCGCGTCCACATCGGGAAAGCGCTGCAGAAAGCGCTCGTAATAGCCGAGCACCGTCGTCACCTGCGTCTGCTGCAGCATGATTTCGGACAGCCACACGCGGTACGGGTCACGCGTGTTCTGCCATGGCAGCGTGTTGCGCCCGTGCGTGCGCTGCCACGCGACCAGCGGCGTGGCGATGTCGGGTAAAGGCTCAGGCCTGCTGGGCACGCCGCACGGGCGATTCGGCGGGCGCCATGTGGAGAGAGATCAGGTCGTTGCCAGCCACCGGGCCGGCGCGGGCCTGCTCGCGCATCGCGTCGAGCAGCTCGCGCGAGCGGCGCAGAAAGCCCTGCACTCGCTCGTCGTTGTCTTCGAGTTCCTTGATGCGCAACTCGAGCTCGCTGGCGGCCGTCTGCACACGCTCGAGCGACTCGCGCCGGCGCCTGAAATTGCGGCGCCGTTCGCGCAGCTGCGAATCGACCTGCGACGAGGCCGACTTGTTCCACAGCTCGAGTTCGGCGCTGGCGTTTTCGAACACGACGCGCAGTTTGGAGACCAGCATGCGTCGGAACTGCTCCATGAACTTGGGCTGCGAGAGCCGCAGCGCCTGCGTCAGCCCTAGGTATTGCACATAGCTGTGCTCGATCAGCGCGAGCTCTTCGTGAAAGCGTGTCAGGTCGGGCGCACGCGTGATCGCGAGGCTGAAGCCGAACTCGCTGTTTAGCTTGGCGAACGACGCCCCGAGCATGTCGCGAATCTCGTCGCCGCGCTTGCCCGCACCTTCGAGCAGCACCCGCAGCCGGGCGCACAGCGACACGAACGCCTTCTTAGCGCCGAGGTTCAGCAGAGTGGCCTTCATCTCGGTCTGCATCTGACCGACCTCTTCGCGAAGGCGGTCGGACGACAGACCGAGCAGCGCGTCCTTGAGCATACGGCTGTGCACCACGCGCAAGGCCTGCAGCCGCACCGTGCACTGCTCGAACTCGATCGTCTCGGCCTCGACACGTTGAAGCATCAGCCGCAGCTTGCCGCCGCTCTTTCCGCGCAGGCCGCGCAGCTCAAGCATCTGTTCGGCGAGCTGGCGCCGGTGATCACCCAGGCGCCGCGCGACATGGCTGTCGATCTGCTGCGCGCCGTCCAGCACAACCTGCTCGAGCACCAGGCGACGCTGCGGCAGCAGCTGCGAGCCGAGCGCGGCTTCGAGCGCCGGTAGGCGGCTTTCGATCAACGCGCGATCGTCGTTCGCGACGCGCGCAGCCAGCGCCTGGCGCGCCGACAGCGGGAATACACGGTCGGTCGTGATGCCCAGCGTCTGCGCTGTCTCCGCGCACTGCCGGTCGATCTGCGCCTCGACCTCGCCGACGCTGGCGAGCGGATCGGCCAGCGCGTCGATCTTGTTGAGCACGACGAAGCGCGACAGCGACTGGCCACCCAGGTGATCGCGCCAGACGCCGAGGTCGGACTTGGTCACGCCGGTGTCGGCGCCCAGGATGAACACCGTCGCGTGTGCCGTCGGCAGCAGGCTCAGCGTGAGTTCGGGCTCAGCACCGATCGCATTCAGTCCTGGCGTATCGAGCACGACCAGACCCTGCTTCAGCAACGGATGCGGGTAGTTGATCAGCGCATGGCGCCAGGCCGGCACTTCGACGCGGCCGCTGGCGTCCACCGGCGGATTGTCTTGCGGATGCTCGTCGCTCCAAAAGCCGAGATCGCGCGCGGTGTCCTTGCTGACCCACTCGGTGCGGGTGACCTCTTGCAGCGACTGCGCAAGCTTGTCGGGGTCGTTGATCTCGAGCGCCCGGATCGTCCAGGCGCGGCGTTGCAAACGCAGTTCGGCGAGCGATTGGCCTTCGAGCCGGCTCGCAATTGGCAGCAGCATCAGCGCGGGAGTTTCTTCGCCGTCCCACGCCAGCTCGACCGGACACATCGTCGTGCGCCCGGGGGTGGCCGGCAGCACGCGACGGCCGGTATCGGCAAAAAAGATCGCGTTAATCAGCTCCGACTTGCCGCGCGAGAACTCGGCCACAAACGCCACCACCAGCTTTTCGTTGCCCAGCCGTTCGCGCAGCGCGGCCATCTGCACCATCGCCGAGGCATCGACGAGCTCGTGGTCGATCAGAAAGCGCGAGGCCTCGTCGAGCCGCCGCGCGAGCGTCGTTCGCCAGCCGCTCAAGGTGTCGAGACTGAGGGCGAACGAAGGCGATATGGGCGGTGTGGACATGGGTATGAGCAGTCGAAAGCCATGGTAGCGCAAGGCCGGCGCCGTATCGATTCCGAAACATCTTCTCACCACGCCCGGGCACCAGATGCCAAGGATCACCGCTTCTGCGTCAGCGCTTTTGACACCCCGCGCAGAAGTAGGTGGCCCGTTGCCCTTGCACGATGCGTCGGACACTGCCGTCGCAGCGCACGCAGGGCTGCCCCTGGCGGCCGTAGACCCGCGCTTCGGTCTGGAACGCGCCCGCCAGGCCGTGCGCGTCGCGGAAGTCGCGCAGTGTGGAGCCGCCGAGTTCGAGCGCACGCGCCAGCGTGCTGCGCACTGCCTGCGCGAGCCGCTCGCAGCGAGCGAGGCTGACGCGATCGCTGGGTGTGCGCGGGTCGATGCCGGCTTCGAACAAGGCCTCGCAGGCGTAGATGTTGCCGGCGCCGACGACGATCGCACCGCCGAGCAGCAGCTGCTTGATCGCGACGCGCTTGCCGCGCATCGCTGCGTGCAGATGCGCCCCGGTGAACGCCGGGTCGAACGGCTCCAGGCCGAGGCACGCGAGCAGTCTGGCCGCTGGATCGGCGTCGATCGATGATGACCACACGACCGCGCCGAAACGGCGCGGATCGGTCAGGCGCAGCGTGCCGTGGCTCGTCACCAGGTCGAAGTGGTCGTGCGGGCCGGGTACGCACGGCGCACTGCTGAACGCCAGCGAGCCCGACATGCCCAGGTGCATCAGAAGGCCGCCGCGCTCGATCGCAAGCCACAAATATTTACCTCTGCGGGTGACCTCGCCGACCAGCTGGCGGTGCAGCGAATCCGGCTCGCAACCGAGCGGCCAGCGCAGCGGTTTGCCGAGGCGAACCGCGTGGATGCGCGCACCACGGATGCGCTCTGCAAAGCTCTGGCGGGTGACTTCGACCTCGGGCAATTCAGGCATACCGGGAATTATCCGGTGCGAACGGCGCCGACCCCTGGCGCCTAAAATGCTGGCAGCTTCAGGAGTTCTTCGATGCCGACGTTCAACCTCAAATCGAGCCGTGCGCGCACGCTGGCCGCTGTGTTGGCGTCCATCGCTTGCGCACCGGCCGTGTTCGCCCAGGTCGACACGCCAACGGCGAAGTTCGAAAACTCGGAACTCAACGCGCCGCTTTTCCATCAGCTGCTGATCAGCGAGATCGAGCTGCGCGAAGGCGATATCGCCGCGTCGTATCAGCTGATGCTGGACGCGGCGCGGCGCACCGGCGACGAGGCGCTCTACCGCCGCGCCACCGAGATCGCGCTGCAAGGGCGCGCCGGCGACGAGGCGCTCGCGGCGGTCAAGGCCTGGCGCCAGGCGGCCCCCAACTCGGCGGAGGCGCTGCGTTATCAGATTCAGCTGCTGGTGCAACTGAACCGCACCGCCGAAGTCGTCGAGCCCTTGCAGGCCTTGCTGAAGATCACCGCACCCGCGCAACGCGCGTCGCTGATCAACGCGTTGCCGCGCTTTTTGGCGCGCAGCAGCGACCGCACACTTGCGGCAAACGTGCTCGAACAATCGCTCCTGCCGTACATCAACGAACCCGCCACGCGCGTCGCATCGCGCGTGACCATCGGCCGCGGCTGGCTGCTGGCCATCAATGGCACCAAGGCGCTCGCGCTCGCACAAAGCGCGCACGAGATGGATCGCACGGCCGAAGGCCCGGCCGGCCTCGCGCTCGAGATGCTGCCCGGCACGCCCGATGCCGAGGCGATCGTGCTGGATCAGCTCGCAGCCAAGCCCGACAGCACTGGCGTGCGCCTGCTTTACGTGCGCGCACTTCTGACTGGCCAGCGCCTGGCCGACGCAACCGCGCAGCTCGAGACCCTCACGCGCAGCTCGCCGGACCTGCCGCAAGCCTGGCTGACGCTGGGCGCGCTGCACGTGCAGCTACGCGAACCTGCAGCGGCGATCGTCGCTCTGAACAAGTACATCGCGCTCATCGAAACCGGCGCGATACCGGTCGCCGCGGAGACCGAAGCCGCGAACACGGACGATGAGGCGCCGCCAGCAACCAGGGAAGACGCGTTGATTCGCGGCTGGCTGCTGCTGTCGCAGGCCGCCGACCTGCAAGGCGACCTGAAGGGCGCCGACGCCTGGCTCGCGAAGATCGACAGCCCCCAACGCCTGGTCGAAGTCCAGGTGCGCCGCGCCTCGCTGCTGGCGCGCGAGGGCAAGGTCGCGCAGGCGCGTGCGCTGATCCATCGCCTGCCCGAGAAGACGCCGGAAGACGCCCGCGTCAAGGTCATGGCCGAGGCGCAGGTGCTGCGCGACGCCAAGCTCTGGGCCGATGCGAACAACCTGCTTGCGCAGGCGAACCAGCGCTACCCGGACGACGTCGAGCTGATCTACGAGCAGTCGATGATGGCCGAGAAGCTCAACAAGCTCGCCGACATGGAGCGCCTGCTGCGCCGCGTGATCGCGCTCAAGCCCGATCACCAGCACGCCTACAACGCACTGGGCTATTCGCTTGCCGAACGCAATGTGCGCCTGCCCGAGGCGCGCACGCTCATCAAGAAAGCGCTGGAGCTGAGCCCGGGCGAACCGTCGATTACCGACAGCCTGGGTTGGGTCGAATACCGACTGGGCAACCGTGAAGAGGCAGTCCGCCTGCTGCGCGACGCCTACCGCGGCCAACCCGATGCGGAGATCGCCGCGCACCTTGGTGAAGTGCTGTGGGTCAGCGGCCAGGCCGACGAAGCACGCCGCGTGCTGCGTGAAGCGCGTCGGCGCGACGCGACCAATGAGGTGCTGCGCGAGACGCTGGCGCGGTTGCGCGTGGATTTGTGAGGCTTCGCGCCCGCGCCGCAGGGCTGGGTGCGGCGCTGCTGCTGGCGGCCTGCGCGGTGGCGCCGACGCAGCCCGAGGTCGGCCAGTCGCTGTCGGGCCGACTGGCCGTCAAGGTCGATGGCGATGCAGTTGCTGCACCGCGCTCGGTGAGCGCGGCGTTTGAATTGCAGGGTGATCCGCAGACGGGTCGACTGAACCTGTCCACGCCGCTGGGCAGCGTGCTCGCGCAGGCGCGCTGGGCACCCGGCTCGGTCGTGCTCGTCACGCCGCAGGGCGAGAGGCAATTCACTGACCTTGATGCGCTCACCCGCGAAGTGCTCGGCGAGAGCCTGCCGGTGGCCGCGCTGTTCGACTGGCTGCGCGGCCGGCCGTGGTCGGGCGCCGCGAGCCGCACGACTGCACCACCGGCGGAGCCGGGTTTCGAGCAGCTCGGCTGGGTCGTCAGCCTCGCGCGCTTCAATGAATCTTGGGTCGTCGCCACCCGCTCGGGCACTCCAGCCGTCGTTGTGCGTGCCAAGCTGGACCGGCCCTGAATCATGGCGCTGCGCTCGCTCCTCGATGTTGCCGCCCCGGCAAAGCTGAACCTGTTCCTGCACATCGTCGGGCGCCGGCCCGACGGCTACCACCTGCTGCAATCGCTGTTCGTGCTGATCGACTGGTGCGACACGCTTCATTTCGAGCTGCGCAGTGATGGTCGGCTGGCGCGGCACGACCTCGGTGACCTGTTGCCCGCAGAGGACCTGTGCCTGCGCGCCGCGCGGGTGCTACAAACCGAGAGCGGCACGGCCTTGGGTGCCGACATCTCGATCGCCAAGCAACTTCCTTCAGGGGCCGGCATGGGTGGCGGGAGTTCGGACGCGGCGTCGACGCTGCTGGCGCTGAACCGGCTCTGGGGCCTGGGCTGGCCGCGCTCGCGGCTCTTTGGGCTCGGGCTGACGCTCGGTGCCGACGTTCCGTTTTTCATCGGCGGCCGCAACGCGCTGGTCGAAGGCATCGGCGAGCGGCTCACGCCGATGGAGGTGCCCGAGCAGTGGCTGGCCGTTGTCAAGCCGCCGCAGGGCGTCGCCACTGCGGGGCTGTTCGCCAGCGAACTGGTCGTGCGCAATACCGAACCTGCTATACTTGAAAGCTTCGCTCCAATTGCCAAGTCAGTGGGGCCCGATTTCGGGCGCAACGACCTGCAAGCGGCAGCGGAAGCAGAATGCGCGCAAGTGGTGCAGGCGGCTTCTGCCCTGCATCAGCGTTTCGGCAACAGCCGCATGACGGGCTCCGGCAGCGCGGTGTTTGCGAGAGCAGGCACCGGGCACCAGCCCTCGGCGGCCATGCTGGCCCCTGAAGGAAGTTGCTTGGCGATCGAGATGTCGGCACCCAAGGCCGTGCCGCTCTCGGTTTGTAGCACCCGCGCGG
>JANYBE010000072.1 GCA_025360945.1 Rhizobacter sp.
CGCACCGCCGCCGCCGAAGCTGCCGCCACCCCCCGAGCCGAAGCCGCCGCCTTCGCCGCTACCACCGAATCCCCCGCCCCTTGCGCCACCGCCCCAGATGAGCGGCCCACCGCCACCCATGCTGCCCAGGCGTCCGCTGCCCATGCCCAGCACGCCGACGAGGAACAGCGTGACCAGGCCCGCGCCACCCGCGACCAGCAGACTCGTGGTGAGCCAGAAGCCGATGCCTCCGACCACGCCACCGGTCACCAGCGCGCCGAGCTTGCGGCCGAAAATGCCGGTCAGTATCGCGCCGACGATGGGTACGGCGACGAACAGGAAGATCGCGAGATTATGAATGTCAAAGCCCGAGCCGAGCGGCCTCGCGCGCGACTTCGATCCATTGGCGCTCGGGGCGGGCAGCGCCTCGCCGGCAATGGCCTTGTCGAGCCGGTCGACCGCAGCGTTCAGCCCGCCGGCGTAGTCGTTCGCCTTGAACGCCGGCTTGATCTGCTCGCTGATGATCCGGCCGGCGAGCACATCGGGGATCGCGCCTTCGAGCGTGCGCGCGACCTCGAGGTTCACGCGCCGGTCGTTCTTCGCGACGATGACGACGAGTCCGTCACCGATGTCGCGCCGGCCGACCTTCCAGGCGTCGGCAACGCGAAAGCCGTAGCTCGCGATGTCCTCGGGCTGTGTCGTCGGCACGATCAGCACGACCACTTGCGCACCATGCTGGGTCTCGATCGCGGCCAGCTTGGCGGCCAGCGCATCGAGCTGCGCGGGGCTCAGTGTGTTGGTCTGGTCGATGACGCGGCCCGACAACGGTGGCACCGGCAGCACGGGCTGCGCGTGGGCGGCACCCACCAGCAGCAGCACGGCGACGAACGCGAGCAGGCGGCGCATCTTTGGTCCCGCGTCACTTGGTCGCAGGCTTGTCGAAGCTCACCGACGGCGGCACCGAGATCTGCGCTTCGTTCTGCACCGTGAAGCTTGGCTTGGTCTTGTAACCGAGCACCATCGCGGTCAGGTTGCTCGGGAAGCTGCGCGCCAGCACGTTGTAGCTTTCGATCGTGGCGATGTACTTGTTGCGCGCCACGGTGATGCGATTCTCGGTGCCTTCGAGCGTCACGCGCAAATCCTGAAACGCCTGGTTCGCCTTCAGGCTCGGGTACTGCTCCGACACCACCATAAGGCGGCTCAGCGCGCTCGTGAGCTGGCCTTGCGCGGCCTGGAACCTCTCGAACGCGGCCGGGTCGTTGACGAGCTCCGGCGTGGCCTGGATGCTGGTCGCCCTGGAACGCGCCTCGATCACCTTGGTCAGTGTGTCCTGCTCGAAGCTGGCCTCGCCCTTGACGGTGGCCACGATGTTCGGGATCAGGTCGGAGCGGCGCTGATACTGGTTCAACACCTCGGCCCAGCTCGCCTTGACCTGCTCGTCGAGCGACTGGAAGTTGTTGTAGCCGCAGCCCGAGAGCGAAAACGCCGCCAGCAACGCGAGACCGGCGGCGCAAAGTCGCGACGAGGCGAGAGCACGAATCATGGTTATTTCTCCGAAGACAGGCGCGGCAATGCTACCGCGCGTGCTGCAGATTGGGCCACAGCGCGCCAAATCAATTCCACGCCACCAGCAGCAGCGCAGCGAACACCGACGCGGCAATGCATACCACGACACGGCTGGCCTCGGTGAGCGGGACCACGGGATAGAGCAGACGCATCGTGACGGCTCCTGAATCGCCGCACGACGGTGCAGCGTGGGCCACAGCATCGCGCGGTGATGCGAAGCGAGTTGGAAGCCGGCGTGAAGTCAGGCCTCGGTGCGTGCGTCGTCGGCCAGCGGCAGCGACAGCGTGGCCAGCGCGGCCGTGGTGCAGCTCGGCGATCTCCTTCACGAACGACAACCCGAGCCCGGTGCTCTTCTTGTTCGAGGTCGGCCGCGCGAGCGAATAGAACTTCTCGAACACCTTGCCTTGGGCGTATTCGGGGATGCCCGGGCCCTGGTCCAGCACGGTCGCATCGACGCTGCGGCCACGCCGTTGCAGCGCGAGGGCGACGACACCGTCGCGCGGCGAGAAATCAATCGCGTTGTCGATCAGGTTCGCCAGCGCGCGCCGCAGCAGAAAGGCGTCGCCATCGACACTCGCCGGATCGCCCGCGTGCAGCTCGACGTGCACGCCGCGCGCCGCACCACTGGCCTGTGCACTCGTCGCCACCTCGTCCAGCAGCGCGCGCAGATCGACACGCGCGGTCTGGTCCAGCGCACGGCGCGATTCGAGCGAGGTCAGCTCCATCATGCGATCCACCAGTTCCTGGATGCGCTGCGTCTCGCACACGATGTTGCCGATGAAACGCGCGCGATCGGCCTCGGGCATGCTCTCTTGCAGCAACTCGGCCGCCCCGCGGATCGCCGACAACGGGCTCTTGACCTCGTGTGTCAGCGTCTGCACATAGTCGGCCACGTAGTTGCGGCCGGCGAGTGCGTCGCGCATCTCGTCGTAGGCCGCGCCGATCGCGCCCAGCGCACGCCGGCCCAGGCGGGGCAGGCTGAACGAACGCTGCGCGCGCACGTAGCGCACATAGTCGGCGATCACGCCGAACGGCCGCACCAGCCACACCGACAGGATCACGACCAGCAGCAGCACCGCAACGACCGAGGTCGCGCCGACGATCAGCGTCTTGCGCCGCGCCGCGTCGATGAACTGGCCGAAGCTCTGCACCGGTTTGCCGACACTGACGGCGCCGATGATCCGGTCGTTCACGCGCACTGGCGCGGCGACGAACATCACCGACGATTTCGGGTCGCCCGGCACGTCGGGCGTGGCGCGCGCTCCGTACTGGCCTTGCAGCGCCAGGCGCACGTCGCGCCACTGCGAGTGGTCTTGCCCGACCTTGCTGCCGAGTGAATCGAACGCGACGCGACCAGCCCGGTCCACCACCGAGAGGCGCAACTCGACGCGGCTCTTTTCGACACCGTAGATGTCGGCGCTGAAGCGCTTTGCGTAGAGTGCGTCGAACACCGGCTGCAGTTCCTCGGCGCGCAGCACACCGTCGCTTGAGTGACTTTCGATGATGGCGGCGAGCAACTGCGCCGTCTCGACCATCGACTCCCTCTGCCGACTCGCGGTAGCGCGGGTCGATATCGGCGAGCTGCCGGTACATCAGTCCGCCCACGCCGAGCGCGTAGGCGAGCAGGATGCCGATGAAAATGCGGGTGCGCTTGGTCATCGCGTCCCGCGCCGAGCGCCGTCTACGCCACGGCGAGCAGTTCGGGGACGACGCGATCGAGGCCCTGGCGGGTCAGCGACTGGAGCATGTCAACCTTCTGATCGTTGGTCAGCGCCTCCCACGGAACGGTCGCGCCCTTCGAAGCCGAGGTCGGAATAAGCCGCGATTCGGTAACCAGCTTGCGGCCGATCGTCGTCATCGTGGCCGCATCGATCAGGCTGACCGCGAAGTAGGCATAGGACGCGAGGTAGCCGGTTCCTGACTCACCCGTATCGGCGAGGGTGATGCGCGTCACGCTGTCAATGTAGAAGCCCAGGCCGGCGATCTTGCCACTGCCGATCAGTTGGTCGCGCAGCTGAAAGCGCGCCTCGGCGCGGTACGGAGAAACGAGGATCAGGCGGGTCGCCATGGAGTGCTGCAGCAGTGTCTTGATCGCTGCGACCGACTCGGCAGCGTCACCGGGATTGTCAAGAGACCCGTCCTGAAGAGCGAAGAGCTTTGGGTCACGCGAGGCGAGCAACATCGTCACCGCCTTGGGCCGATCGCGCTTGATCGCGTCGTCGACCGCGAGCAAGGTGCTGTTGTCAAGAACCGGCGCCTGCACCGGCACGACTCGCCGATCGTTCTGATCGAGGTGGGAACCGGTCGCCGTGCGATTGCCGACCAGGGTGATCTTGTCGCCGATGATCGACAGAACGGCGTAGCGCTGGTCGGGACCGACGCCGGCTTGCACGAGCGGTGCGGCGACGAGCGCGGCGGCACCGATCAGCGCCGCCCGGCGCGATCGGGCATGGACGGTCATCTGGGTTTGACTCCCTATGGTGCCGATCTGCTCGGCGTTGGTGGCATCAAGCATACCGCCAGCACTCAGGTCAGCGAGGGGGCACCCGGCTCTGCCGGCAGATCTTCGGCGAGCGCATAGCCGCTGCCGCGATGGGTCCGGATTGGCTCCAGCTGCGGCGCGATCAGTTTCATCTTGGCGCGCAAGGTCTTCACGTGGGCATCGACGGTGCGGTCCAAGCTCTCGGTCGCGTCGTCCCAGACGCGCTCGAGCAGCGTGTCGCGCGAGAACACGTGGCCGGGGCGCGAGGCCAGCGTCCTGAGCAGGCCGTACTTGTAACGCGAGAGCTCGAGCGGCCGGCCGTAGAAGCGGATCTGGCGTCGACCTTCGTCGACGCTGACCGGTGCGACGGTCTCGGCAGCAACGGTGGCAGCCGGTCGCGCCGCGCGCCGCAGGATCGACCGCACGCGGGCTACGAGCTCGCGCGGCGAGAAGGGCTTGGCCACGTAGTCGTCGGCACCGAGCTCGAGGCCGACGACGCGGTCGATCTCGTCGCTGCGCGCGGTCAGGAAGATCACCGGCACGTCCGCGTGAATCGCACGCAAGCGCTTGAAGACCTCGAAGCCGCTGCTGTCGGGCAGGCCAACGTCGAGGATCACGAGCGCCGGCGGCTGCGTCCGCATTTCCCCGAGCGCTGCTTCCCGGTTGCGACCCACAGCGGCTCGAAGCCTTCGGTGCGCAGCGCGTATTGCAGCGTGTCGGCGATGCCGGGTTCGTCTTCGACGATCAGGAGGCGCGGCTTCATTCCGTTGGCAAGAAGCCCTCGATCGACAGGTAGCGCTCGCCGGTGTCGTAGTTGAAGCCGAGCACTGTCGCGCCGGCGGCCAGGTCCGGCAGCTTCTGTGCGATCGCCGCGAGCGTCGCACCCGACGAGATGCCGACCAGCATCCCTTCTTCGCGCGCCGCGCGCCGCGCCATCTCGCGTGCTGCTTCGGCTTCGACCTGGATCGTGCCATCGAGCAGATTGATGTGCAGATTCTTTGGGATGAAACCCGCGCCTATGCCCTGGATTGGATGCGGACTGGGCTTGCCCCCGCTGATCACGGGCGAGGCGCTGGGCTCCACCGCGAATACTTGCAGCTTCGGCCACATCGCCTTGAGCGCCTTGGCGCAGCCGGTGATGTGGCCGCCGGTGCCCACGCCGGTGATGAGCGCGTCAACGCCATCCGGGAAGTCCGCCGCGATCTCCCGCGCGGTCGTGCGTACATGCACGTCGATGTTGGCCGGGTTCTCGAATTGCTGCGGCATCCAGCCGCCGGGGGTTTGCGATAGCAGCTCGGTGGCGCGGGCGATCGAACCGTTCATCCCCTTCTCGCGCGGCGTGAGTTCGAAGCGCGCACCGTACGCCAGCATCAGGCGACGGCGCTCCACGCTCATGCTGTCTGGCATCACCAGAATGAGTTTGTAGCCCTTGACCGCGGCGACCATCGCGAGGCCGACGCCGGTGTTGCCCGAGGTCGGCTCGATGATCGTGCCGCCCGGCCTCAGCACGCCCGAAGTCTCGGCCGCTTCGACCATTGCCAGCGCGATGCGGTCCTTTATGGAGCCGCCGGGATTGCTGCGCTCGCTCTTGATCCAGATCTTGTGCGTCGCACCGAACAGCCGGTTGATGCGGATGTGCGGCGTGCCGCCGATGGTGGCTAGGATGCTGTCTGCAAGCATAAATCTCTCCTCCTGAAGAGCGCAAATTATGGGCGCGATAATTGATCGATGTTCGCCCCCCTCTCAAACGACAGCTTCCTGCGCGCCTGCCTGCGCCAGCCCACCGACCACACGCCGGTGTGGCTGATGCGCCAGGCCGGTCGCTACCTGCCAGAGTACCGCGCGACGCGCGCCAGGGCCGGTAGCTTCATGGGGCTGGCGACCGACCCTGAATTCGCCACCGAGGTCACGCTGCAGCCGCTGGCTCGATACGCGCTCGATGCCGCGATCCTGTTCAGCGACATCCTCACCGTGCCCGATGCGATGGGCCTGGGTCTGAGCTTCGCCGACGGCGAAGGCCCGCGCTTGGCGCACCCGCTGCGCGACGAAGCCGCGGTCGCCAAGCTGGCCGTACCCGACATGGACAAGCTGCACTATGTCTTCGACGCGGTCACGTCGATTCGCAAGGCCTTGAATGGCCGCGTGCCCTTGATCGGCTTCTCGGGCAGCCCGTGGACGCTGGCGTGCTACATGGTCGAAGGCGCCGGCTCCAGCGACTACCGGCTCGTCAAGACGATGCTGTACAGCCGGCCCGATTTGATGCACCGCATCCTGGAGGTCAACGCCGCCGCGGTCGCGCAGTACCTGAACTCGCAGATCGAGGCCGGCGCGCAGGCCGTGATGATCTTTGACAGCTGGGGCGGTGTCCTCGCCGATGGCGCGTTCCAGGCCTTCAGCCTCGCGTACACGCAGCGCGTGCTGGCGCAGCTCAGACGCGAATACGGCGGCCGGCGCGTTCCGCATATCGTGTTTACCAAGGGCGGCGGCCTGTGGCTGGACGAAATCGCGGCGAGCGGCCCCGACGTGGTGGGGCTCGACTGGACGATGAACCTCGGTGCGGCGCGCGCGCGCATCGGCGACCGCGTGGCGCTGCAGGGCAACATCGACCCAAATGTGCTGTTCGCCGAACCCGAGCAGATCCGCGCCGAAGTTACGCGCACGCTAGAGAGCTTCGGCCGACCGGGCGCCCATATTTTCAACCTCGGTCACGGCATCAGCCAGCACACACCGCCGGACAACGTGGCCGTGCTGGTTGACGCGGTACACGAGGTGTCGCGCCGGATGCGCGCCGCCGAGTGATGTCGACACATACGACCGGCATGCGCTTTTCATCGGCAGGTAAGTGAGTACTCAGGGCTTGACTTATCCCCAAAATCGGGCGTGCGCTTTACATGCCACAGAGGTCGCTGCGGTGCAGCATGGGATTTCCACTAATCCTCGCTAAGTCATTGATTTTATTGAAAGTGACAGATTGCCGCGAAAGTGGGCAATCCTTTCCGGCGCGAGGCCCCGTCAGCGTTTGCGGCCATTCCAGAGGGAGTTGCCCACAAAGTTATCCACAGCTCGAGCGAGAAAGTCCCGAAACCCTTATGAATCAGCAACTTAGGCTGATGACATGAACCAAACTTTAGTTGTACCCAATAACTTTCAAAGAGCCTCTGGTGCCTGATTTGGTGGTCTTGAAAGTCGCCGTCGATGCGCCCCAGCACACCGGGCTCGCTGCTCCGCTCGATTACATGAGTGAGTACTTGCACTCACCAGGAACCCTGGTGAATGTTCCTTTCGGCAAACGAGATGTGCCGGGGATCGTGTGGGACGGCGACACCACGAGGGCGCCAGCGGTGGCGTTGCGCCCGATCTCGCAGACGCTGGACGCGCTGCCGCCACTGGGCGCGCAATGGCGCGCGCTAGTCGACTTCGCCTCGGCCTATTACCAACGAAGCACCGGCGAAATCGCACTGTCGGTGTTGCCGCCAGAATTGCGCAAGCTCGACAACGCGCAGCTCGCGAACCGGATCAAGAAGTTGCACAAGGCGGCGCTGGCCGCCCAACTCAGCGCCAACCCGAGCGCTGCGGCGCCGGCGCTAACCGATGCGCAGGCCGACGCGCTCGCCCAGGTTGCTGCCATGGCAGCACAGGATTCGCCCGCAACGCTGCTGCTGCACGGTGTGACCGGGAGCGGCAAGACCGAGGTCTACCTTGGTGCCGCCGCTCAAGCGCTCGCCAGTGGCCGACAGGCGCTGGTGCTGGTGCCCGAGATCAACCTTACGCCGCAACTCGAAGCACGTTTTGCCGAGCGTTTTGCCGGTCGCCACATCGTCTCGTTGCACAGCGCGCTGACACCGGCGCAGCGTCTGCGGAGCTGGCTCGCCGCGCACCTCGGCCTGGCTGATCTGGTGCTGGGCACGCGGCTGGCGGTGTTCGCATCGATGCCGCGACTCGGGTTGATCGTCGTCGACGAAGAGCATGACCCTTCGTACAAGCAGCAGGACGGCGCGCGCTACTCGGCGCGCGACCTCGCCGTGTACCGCGGCCGGCTCGAGCGCGCGGTTGTCGTGCTCGGTTCGGCGACGCCCTCGCTCGAAACCTGGCAGCGTGCGAATGAAGGCCGCTACAGACGCCTGGCCCTGCCCGCGCGCATCGGAGGCGGCGCGCTGCCAAAGGTGCGACTCGTCGACATGAGTCAGCAACCCAGGCAGCACGGCGCCAACACCGCGCTGTCGCCGCCGCTGATCGACGCGATCCAGCAGCGCATTGCGCGCGGCGAACAAAGCCTGGTGTTCCTGAACCGGCGGGGCTACGCCCCGGTGCTGCACTGCACCGACTGCGGCTGGAAAAGCGGTTGCCCGCATTGCAGCGCCTGGCGCGTGTTCCACAAGCTCGACCGCACGCTGCGCTGCCACCACTGCGGCCTGACGGAGCGCGTGCCGCGCGCCTGCCCGGACTGCGGCAACCTCGACATCGCGCCGATCGGCCGCGGCACCGAACGGCTCGAAGAGCAGCTCACGCAGCTGCTGCGCGCGCCGAACGACAAGCAGGCCCGCATCGCCCGCATCGACGCCGACAGCACGCGCCTCAAGGGTGCGCTCCAGGCCCAGCTCGGCGCGGTGCATGCCGGCGATGTCGACGTGCTCGTCGGCACGCAAATGGTCGCCAAGGGCCACGACTTTCGGCGCATCACGTTGGTCGCCGCAGTTAACCCCGACAGCTCGCTGTTCAGCAGCGACTTTCGCGCACCCGAGCGCCTGTTCGCACTGCTGATGCAGGCCGGAGGCCGCGCCGGACGCGACGCGAGCCAGGCCGACCGCAGCGAGATGTGGGTCCAGACCTGGCATCCACAGCACGCGCTCTACGCGGCGCTGCGCGCGCACGATTTCGAAGCCTTCGCGCGCAGCCAGCTGAAGGAGCGCGAGATGGCGGGTTTGCCGCCGTATTCGCACTTGGCGATCCTGCGTGCCGACGCTCGCACGCCCGAGGCCGCGCGCACGTTCCTGCACGCCGCCGCCGAGCTCGCACACACGCTGCCCGGCGTCGACCAGCTGATGGTCTACCCCCCGGTGCCGTTGGGCGTGGCACGGGTGGCAAATGTTGAGCGCATGCAGATGCTGGTCGAGTCAGGCTCGCGCGTTGCATTGCAACGCTTTCTCGCGCTCTGGCTGGCGGCGCTGCACGGGCTGCGCAAGCGGCCGACAGCAAAGGAAGATCGCATCCTGCGCTGGGCCGTGGACGTCGATCCGTCAGCGATTTGACGGCCCGCGCCGGCGCACCGGGCCGCGCGGAACCGGCGCCGGCGCCGCAAGCGGCCGCGACACGTCGGCCAGCAGCAGTGTTGCGCGCACGAGTTCCTCCACCGCCGCGCTGAGATCGGCCGGCGGCTCGAGCGATTCGATTTCGGCGATCAGGTCGTCGGCATCCTCGAGGTCATCGGGTGCGAGGTGGCGGTATACCAGCGCGAGCGGCTCGGTCAGCTCCTTGGCATCGAGCGCCATCAGCCCGGGAAACAGCTCCATCGCGGTCGCAAAGCCGGCCACCCACGGGTAGACTGCATCGACAGCGGGTTCGTCAAACTCGTCGTCATTGTCGTCTCGCTCGGCTTGTGCGTCGTCGGTCAGCTCGAACACCCACGGATCGAACCATTGGCGGCGCGCGATCGCATCGTTCAGCTCGGCATGCCTACGCAGTGCCAGTTCGTGCAGGCGCGACACCTCGAAACGCCGCGGCAGCGCGCGGCCATCGACATCGGTAACGTGCGGCAGCCAGCGCTCCGCCGGCACGGCGCGCGGCTGCACCAGCAGGCCGCACAGGAACCCGTCGAGCATGCTGACGTCCAGCGCCTCCAGCGGCGCGGGTACTCGGTCGAGCAGATCTTGCAGCTCGTCGAGTTCGCGGTCGTTCAGGGGCCGCACGGATGGGCGCTGGATGGTACCGGTCATGCGGCATTGTCGCGCGCCGCGAAATCGGGCCTGCGCACCGTGATCTTGTACCGCTCAGCGTGACGCCATGCAACGTCGACCCTGCGTCTCCCTCATATTGGGGATGGCGACCGCGCAGATGCCCCCCTAAAGTCAACCCGTTGCTGTCACACGGGGCCTTGAGCAGAGGCCGCGGAGCAAGGTTCGAGAGGCCCGGCAAAGAACATCACTGCGAACAGGGCCCAGAACCAGCACAAGTCCCAACGACGTCCTTTTCTGAAGGACTTCAAAGCCCAGCCGCTCGCGCGGGTGGGCTTTTTTTTGATCTGGTCCGCGCCTACAGGCGCTCGGACTCCGCAGTGCGTGGCTGCCACCTCATCAGCCGCACCTCGATCTTGCCGACCGCCGCATCGAGCATTAGCGCGAACACCGTCAGCACGAGGATGCCAGCCATCACGGTGTTGATGTCGAACGCACCCTCGGCTTGCAGGATCAGGTAGCCGACGCCGCGCGACGAACCCAGGTACTCGCCGACCACCGCGCCGACGAACGCAAGCCCGACGCTGGTGTGCAGCGAGCTGAACACCCAACTCGTCGCGCTCGGCAGGTAGACATGGCTCAGCAGCTGGCGCTGCGATGCCCCCAGCATGCGCGCGTTCGCCAGCACCACCGGGCTCACCTCCTTCACGCCCTGATATACGTTGAAGAACACGATGAAGAACACCAGCGTGACACCGAGCGCGACCTTGCTCGCGATCCCCAGCCCGAACCATACCGCGAAGATCGGCGCGAGGATCACGCGCGGCATGCTGTTCGCGGCCTTGATGTACGGGTCGGCGATCGCTGCAGCGAGCGGGCTGAGCGCAAGCCACAGGCCACAGGCCAGGCCGAGCACGGTGCCGATACCGAACGCGAGCACGGTCTCGAGCAAGGTCACCCACAGGTGTTGGTAGATGTCGCCGTTAGTGATGAACCAGGCCCAGACGCGGCCGAAGACCCTCAGCGGCTCGCCGAAGAAGAACGCCGCCTGCTGATCGTTTTCGAACACGAGCGGCGGGATCAACCCCGGCTTGGTGACCAGATGCCAGATCACGAAGATCAGCACCAGTAAGCCGATCTGCCAGAACCGAAGGTTCTTCGTGCTCGGTTTGATGTAGCGCCACATCGTCGTCATGCCGCCAGCTGCTGCTGGTAGCCCTTGAGCACCTCTTCGCGCAACACGCCCCAAATGGCCTGATGCAGCTCGACGAACCTCGGTGTGGCGCGCACCTCGGCGACGTCGCGCGGGCGATCGAGGTCGATCGCGAACTCACCGATCGGGTGCGATCCCGGTCCGGCCGACAGGCACACGACGCGGTCGCTCATCGCGATCGCTTCATCGAGATCGTGAGTGATGAACAGCACCGCTTTCTTCTTCGCAGCCCACAGTTCGAGGACTTCGTTTTCCATCAGCTGACGGGTCTGGATGTCGAGCGCCGAGAAGGGCTCGTCCATCAGGATCATGTCCGGGTCGAGCACCAGCGTCTGCGCCAGGCTCACGCGCTTGCGCATGCCGCCCGACAGCTGGTGAGGGTAGCGGTCGCCGAAGCCGCCGAGGCCGACGCGCTTGAGCCACTCCTGGGCCTGCGCGCGCGCGTCCGTCATGCCGCGAAACTCCAGTCCGGCCATCACGTTTTGCAGCGCCGTGCGCCACGGCATCAGGCTCTCGGCCTGGAACATGTACCCCGCCCGGGCATTGATCCCCACCAGTGGCGAGCCGAACACCTGCACGCTTCCCGTGCTGGGCGCCAGCAAGCCAGCAGTCACATTCAGCAACGTGCTCTTGCCACAACCCGTCGGCCCGACCACCGAGACGAACTGGCCCGCACCGACCGTCAGGTTGACATCGCGCACCGCCGTGTAGTGCTGATCCGGGTTGTTCTTGTCGGCGAAGGTGCAGGAGACGTTGTGCAGCACCAATGCAGAAGCGTCAGCCTTTGGGGTACTTTGCATTCGCCTTCTTCACATAGTCATTGGTGTAGATGGCCGCCAGATCGATCTTGGCCGCGGCGACCTCCGGGTCGATGCTCGCGAGCGCGCGCCGCGCCGTCTCGGCACCCGCCTCGGGGAATACGCCGTCGGCCGAGAGCGCGCCCTTCGCGGCAAGGAACGCATCGACATATACCGCGCGATCGCCGAGCAGATAGCTTTCGGGAACCGCCTTGATGATGTCGCCCGCACCCGCAGCCTGGATCCACTTGTCGGCGCGCACGATCGCATTGGCAAGCGCCTGCGCAGTGTTCGGATGCTTGTCAAGAAAGCTCTGCGGCGCGTACAGGCAGCCGGCCGGCATCGGACCGCCAAAGACCCTGTCAGCCTCGGCGACGACGCGCGTGTCGGAGACGATCTTCATGTCGCCCGAACGCAGCAGCAAGGTGATGACCGGGTCGAGGTTGCTGATCGCATCGATCTGCCCCGAGCGCATGGCCGCCACCGCGCCGCTGCCCGCGCCCACGCCGACGATGGCCACGTCACCCGGCTTCAAACCCGCCTTGGCGAGCACAAAGTTCGCCAGCACGTTGGTGCTGGAGCCGGGGGCGGTGACGCCGAGCTTCTTGCCCTTCAGCTCGGCGACCGACTTGAAGTTCG
>JANYBE010000089.1 GCA_025360945.1 Rhizobacter sp.
CTGCTGAAGCTGTTTAACGGCGAGAATTTCGGCAAGCTGGTGCTGCAAGTCGCCGCAGCCTAATACCGCTCGGGCGAATCGCACCGCAGCACCGGATTCATCCGGCAGTTCGGCCTTTCGTATTGGCTGCGCAGCACTAGACTGCGCCTGCAGGTTGCGTGCGCCGCAGCCGGCAGCGCCATGAGCTCAACCAACACACTCACTGCTCCCCCATCCCCACCACAGGCGTTGCTTGCGGCATGGCTGGCGCAAAGTCACGAGCTGCTCGCGCTGACCGACGCCACTGGCCGATTGCGCTGGTGCAACCCGGCATTCGAGCACGCGACCGGCCTGGGAACGCCCGCCGAGCTGCTGGACCTGGCGCCGTCCGACTGGCAGCAGGGCAGCTCGCGCGACGCGCTGCTTGCGGCCCAGCACGGCGGCCTCGCGACCGACACGGAGATTGCGCTGCGCACAGTAAACGGCGACACGCTCTGGGTGCAGGCCCGCCTGAGTCGTGTCGCCGAGGATTGGCTCTGGACCTTCTGCGACGTCACCGCCAGGCACACGCTGGCCGCAAGCGCGCAGCATCTGTCCGAGCTGCTCGACATCGCGCAGGAGTTCGGCCGCCTGGGTGTCTGGGAACGTGATATCCCGTCGGGCGCCGGCCGCTGGGATCGCCATGTGTTCGGCTTCTGGGGCATGGAGCCGACCACGGGCACTCCCGACCACATCGAAGCCTTCTCGCGCATCCACCCCGACGACCAGGACACGGCCTACGCCGACTCGGTGCGTCAGGCCGGCCGCTACTCGCGGCGCTATCGGGTGGTGCAGCCCGACGGCAGCATGCGGTGGATCCATTCGCAATGGGAAGTCAAGAATTCGTCTCAGGGTGTACCCGAACGCACGATCGGCATCATGGTCGACGACACCGAGGTCTACGAGCTTGCGCGCTCTCTCGATGCGACCAGCGCGCAGCTCAAGCTCGCGGCCGAGGTCTCCGACATCGTGCTCTGGCGCCACGACCTGAAGACCGGCCGCGTCCACTACAACGACCGCGGCTTCGAGATCCTGGGCATCCCGTATCGCGCAGGCGGCCTGGCGCTCGAGGAATCTCGCTCGTACACTCACCCAGACGACATTCCGAAGCTGGCCGCGTCGGCGGCGCAGGCGCTTGCGAACCCGGGGCCAGTCGACGTCCAGACGCGCCACCGCTGGCGGGACGGATCGTGGCGCCAAATGCTTCTGCGCCGCGTCGTCGAGCGCGGCCCGAAGGGTGAGCCGCTGGCGTTTCTCGGGATCTCGCTCGACGTGACCGACCAGGTCGACCGCTCGCGCCACGCCGACCGACTGGCGCTGCGCCTTGAGTCGGCAGCACGCGCCGCCCGCGTCGGCATCTGGAGCACCAGCGTGCACACGGTCCAGACCGAGTGGAATGCGCTGATGTACGAGCTGTTTGACATGGTCGGCGCACTCCGCCCGCCGACGCTCGCCGAATGGGTCGAGCAGTGCGTCCACCCTGACGACGCGCGGCGCGTGGGCGACGCCGCACGCGACTACATGCGCGTCGGCCACGGCGCGTTCGAGATCGAGTTCCGCATTCGCCGACGCGATGGCGTGCTGCGCTGGATGGTGCTGCGCGCCGACATCGACCACAGCGATCCGGATGCGCTGCGGGTGTTCGGCATCGCGATGGACGTGACCGATCGGCATGCCGCGCAGGCCGCGCTGCACGCCGCAACCGAGCGCTCCGCGCTGATTGCCCGACATGCCGGCATCGGCACCTGGGAGACCGACGAAAGCGGTCAGCCCGCGATATGGGATGAACAGATGTTCCGGCTGCGCGGCATGGTGCCGCGCGCCACCTCGCTGAACCGCGAAGAGCGGCTCGCGCTCGTGCACCCGGACGACCGCGACCGCGTGCTCGACACCCATCCTGAGATCAACGCCGGCGCCCAAGGCACGGCGTACGACTTCCGCGTGCGCTGGCCCGACGGACAGTACCGTTGGCTCGCCTCGCGCTCGGCCCTTCTGTTCGATGCGCTCGGCGCGGCGGTGCGTCGCGTCGGCGTGAACTGGGACATCACCGACCAGAAGAACGCCGAGCTCACGCGTCAGCAGGCGCTGCTGGCCGAGCGCGAGAGCCACGCCAAGTCGCAATTCCTTGCACGCATGAGCCACGAGCTGCGCACGCCGCTGAATGCCGTGCTCGGGTTCACGCAACTGCTGCAACTCGAAGCGCGGCAACGGCCCGGCTCCGATCAGCTCGACAAGCTCAGCCACATCCGCGCTGCCGGCGAACACCTGCTGGCGCTGATCAACGATGCGCTCGACCTTTCCAGCCTCGAGGCCGGCACGCTCAAGCTCGACCTGCGCCCCGTGTCGCTGGCGCTGGCAGTGGCCCGTGCGCTGCCGCTGGTCGAGGAATCGGCCGCCGCCCGGCGCATTGCGATCCGCACCGGCCGGCTCGACGGCACCGCGCTGGCCGATCTCACGCGGATGCACCAGGTGCTGCTCAACTTGCTGAGCAACGCCGTGAAGTACAACCGCGTCGGCGGCGAAGTTGTCGTCGAGGCTGCGTCGACGGCCGAACACGTGCGACTGCGAGTGCGCGACACCGGCCGTGGCATGGACGCCAAGCAGCTCGCGCACTTGTTCGAGCCTTTCAATCGACTCGGGCGAGCCCACGAGGGCATCGAGGGCTCAGGCATCGGTATGACGATCGCGCGTGCACTCGTTGAGGGCATGGGTGGACACATCGGCGTGACCAGCGAGGCTGGCCGCGGCACTGAGTTCGAGGTCGTGTTGCCGCGGGCCGGCGCCGAGAGCGACGCGGCGGCCCGCATGCCCGATCCGCGCGAGCTGGAGGCGGTCAATGACATCACCCCGCCGCCAGTTCGCCCGGGCCAGGTGCTCTACATCGAGGACAACCCGGTCAACGTTCTGCTCGTCGAAGAACTGATGGCCCAGTTGCCGGGGCTGCACCTTGTGTCGGAATCCACCGGCACGGCCGGCGTGGCGCGGGCCCGCAGCCTGCGCCCGGACCTAATCCTGGTCGACATGCAACTGCCCGACTTCGACGGCTTCGAGGTGCTGCGCCAGCTGCGATCGCACGCCGACACGGCGACCATCGCCTGCGTCGCACTGTCGGCTAACGCCATGCCCGAAGACATCGCGCGTGCGCTGGCCGGGGGTTTCGACGACTACTGGACCAAGCCGATCCGGTTCAGGGAATTCCTGGCCGCGATGGCAAAGCGCTTCCCGCTACCCTAGGCCGGGGCGATCAGCCCGCGTTGCTTGAGCATCGGTCCGACCGTAGGGCCGCGACCGCGGAATGCGCGGTACGCGGCCGAGGGTTCTAGCGAGTTGCCCGACGCGTAGATGAACTGGCGCAGCCTGAGCGCCACCGCCGGATCGAACGGGTTGCCGGCCTCGACGAACGCGTCGAAGCCATCCGCGTCCAGCACCTCGGCCCACAGGTACACGTAGTAGCCGGCCGCGTAGCCCGAGCCCGAGAACAAGTGTTGAAAGTGCGTCAGCCGGTGGTTCATGCCCGCCGACGCCGGCGCGCCAATGCGTGCGAGCTCGTCGCGCTCGAACGCGACCACTTCGGGCACCGTGCTGCCGGTCAGCGCATGCGCTGCCATGTCGACGAGTGCCGAGGCCGTATAGCGCACCGTCTCGTAGCCCTGGTTGAACTGCCGCGCGCGCTTTAGCTTGTCGATCAGCGCATCGGGAATCGCCTCGCCGGTTTGATGATGGCGTGCGTGGCGCTTGAGCACCTCGGGTTCGCTCAGCCAGTGCTCGAAGAGCTGCGACGGCAGCTCGACGAAATCACGCAGCACGGCGGTGCCCGAGACGCGCTCGTAGGTCACGTTGGACAGCAGCCCATGCAGGCCGTGGCCGAACTCGTGAAACAGCGTTTGCGCGTCGTCGAAGCTAAGCAACGTGGGCTCGCCGGGCGCACCCTTGGCAAAGTTGTTGTTGTTGATCACGATTGGCAGCACGGTTACGCTGTCATCCGCGCGCGACTGCTTGCGGAACGAGCTCATCCACGCGCCGCTACGCTTCGTTGAACGGGCGAAGTTGTCGTGCAGGAACACACCGATCACCCCGCCGTCGGCGCCGCGCACCTCGTAGACCTTGACGTCCGGGTGGTAGACCTTTATCTCGGGCTTTTCGACAAAGGTAAGACCGAACAGGCGCTGCGCACAGTCGAACGCCGCCTCGACCATGCGCGTGAGCGCGAAGTAGGGCTTGACCGTCGCCTCGTCGAGGTCGTAGCGCACCTGGCGCACCTTCTCCGCGTAGAAGCGCCAGTCCCACGGCTCGAGCGTGAGGGTCTCGCCGCGCGACAGCGCCATCGACGCGAGCGCCTGCTGCTCTTCGTGCGCGCGCGCCTTGGCCGGCTCCCAGACCTGCTTGAGCAAGGCCGTCACCGCCGCTTGGCCGCCCGCCATGGTGTCGGCAAGCGCGTAGTCGGCATAGCAGGCGAAATCGTGCAGGCGCGCCTGTTCGTTGCGCAGCGCGAGGATCTCGCGTGCGATCTCGCGGTTGTCGTGCTCGCCCGCGTGTTCGCCACGGCTTGTCCAGGCGAGCCAGGCCTGCTCGCGCAGGTCGCGACGCTCGGAGAAGCTCAGGAACGGCACGATATGCGAGCGCGACAGCGTCACCAGCATGCCTTCACTCATGCCCCGGTCGCGCGCCGCCTGGCGGGTGGTGGCACGCACGAAGTCGGGCAGTCCGGCGGCATCGTCCTCGGTGCGCAACACGAGCTGAAACGCCGACTCGTCGGCGAGCACGTTCTGGCCGAAGCGCGTCGTCAGTTTGGCCAGCCGCCCCATGATCTGTGCATAGCGCTTTTGCGCCATCGCGTCGAGCTTGGCGCCGGCGCGCACGAAGTCGGCGTGGTAGCGCTCGAGCACGCGCCGCTGCTCGGTCGACAGCGCGAGCGCGAGCGCGTCGCGCCGAGCGTGCAGCGCGTCGATGCGCGCGAACAGCCCCTGGTGCATGAAGAACGCACTGCTGTGCGCGGCCAGCACCGGCGCCATGCGCGTCTCCGCCGCTTGCAACGCGGGCGAGGTTTCGCTCGACGTGAGGTTGTGGAACAGGTTCTCGATGCGCTCGAGCAAGCGACCGCAGCGGTCGACGGCAGCGATGGTGTTGTCGAACGTAGGCGCCTCGCGATTGCCGGCAATCACCTCGATCTCGGCCAAGTGCTGTGCCAGCGCCTGCTCATACGCGGGCTCGAAATCCGAAGCGCTGATCGCCTCGAACGGTGGCAGTCCGTAGGGAGTGTCCCAGGGGCGCAGCAGGGGGTTGCCTATGTCGATGCTCATGGAGCGTTCACTTTCCCTTCTTGATCGCGATCTCGTCGTCTTCGAAGAAGCGGCGGTTTTCGCAACCCTTGGCGTAGGCCTCACGATTGGTCTTGTTGGCCTCGACCCGGGTGTTGAACGCGGTCACGCGCAACTGGTAATCGTCGATCTGCTTGTCGCGCGCCTCGGTCTGCTCGTTGTACGCGGCGACCGCGTCGGCGCTGGTACGGTCCAGCGTCTCGAGCGCCGCCTTAAGTGCGTCCCCACCCCGGCCGATCTCGTCCTTCGCCGCAGCGAGCGCAGTCTGTTCCTTGATCAGGTCATCGTCCTGCTGCGCGACACGGGTTTTCAGGCTCATGCAGTTGCGCAGCTGCTCCTTCGTGAGCAGCGCGCCGCCGCCCTTGCCGAAGGCGCCTTCCTTCTTCGGCTTGTCGGCGGCAACCGCCGCGGTCGTGGCGAGCAGGGTCAGGGCTAGCAGTGTGGTGGCGAGCGTTCTCATGAGGATCGGGTCGTCTTCAACAGGCCGGCATCATGCCACCACCGGCTCGCGCAACGTCACGAACTCCTCGGCCGCGGTCGGATGGATGCCGATCGTGGCATCGAATTGGGCCTTGGTCGCACCTGCCTTCATCGCCACCGCAAAGCCCTGCACCGTCTCGGCGGCGTCCGCGCCGACCATGTGCAGGCCGATGACACGGTCGCTCGCCGCATCGACCACCAGCTTCATCAGCGTGCGCTCGGTGCTGCCCGACAGCGTGTGGCGCAACGCCTTGAACTCGCTGCGAAAGACCCGTACCTCACCGAAGCGCTCGCGCGCCGCCTGCTCCGACAGGCCGACCGTGGCCACGCTTGGGTGCGTGAACACGGCCGTCGGAATCAGCGAGTAATTCAGCGCGCGCCGACCGTCGCCGAACAGGTGCTCGACCAGCACCATCGCCTCGGCCAGCGCCACCGGCGTCAGGTGAATGCGGTCGATCACGTCGCCCAGCGCGTGAACGCTGGTCAGGTTGCTGCGGTAGTGGGCGTCGACGATCACGGCGCCGTTCGCGGCGAGCTTGACCCCAAGGTCGTTCAGCCCCAGGCCGGCGGTGTTGGGCACGCGGCCGGTCGCGTAGAGCACCTGATCCGCGCCCAGGCTGCTGCCGTCGTGCAGCGTGGCGCGCAGACGCCCCGCATCGCGCTCGATCCGAGCCACACCGGAGTGTGTGCGCAGGTCCACGCCTTTCTTGCGCATCTCGTCCGCCAGAAAGTTACGCACATCGTCGTCAAAACCGCGCAGGACTTGCTCGCCACGGTACAGCTGCGTGACCTGCGCGCCCAGGCCACGAAATATCGACGCGAACTCGCACGCGATGTAGCCCCCGCCGACCACCAGCAGATGTCGCGGAAACACCGCCAGATCGAAGATCTCGTTCGAGGTGATCGCGAGCTCGGCGCCCGCTGTGTCGGGCACCACTGGTCGCCCGCCAGTGGCGACGAGGATGTACCGCGCGCGGTAGCGTGCGCCGTCGACCTCGACCTCGTTTGGGCCGAGCATGCGCGCGCGACCGCGCAAAATCCGCACGCCGACGCCATCCAGCAGGCCCGCGTAGATCGCGTTCAGGCGGCTGATCTCGCGCGCGCGGTTGACCTTGAGCGCTGCCCAATCGAGCACCGGCGCCGAACCGGCCCAACCGAAGCCGCGCGACTCCTCGAAACTCTCCGCGTAGTGCGCCGCAAAGCTGTAAAGCTTCTTTGGAATGCAGCCGAGGTTGACGCAGGTGCCGCCCAGCGGCGCGTCGTCCGCCACCGCGACACGCGCCCCGCGCTGCGCCGCCATTCGCGCCGCGCGCACGCCGCCGCTGCCGGCACCAATCACAAACAGGTCGAACTCTTCTGAGGCCATGCGAACGCTCCCGGCGCCCGACGCGCCCTGCCAATGGTCGCCGCACTGTACGCGCCCTGCCCATCCACCCGCGCCGTGCGGGCCGCCGCCCGGCCTCACCCGCGGTCCGTACCCCTAGGTGCCCCCTAGGTGCGGGGCATTTGTTTCAAACGGTAAGTGAAATAGTTCGCAGCAATCTCGGTACCTGCCGATTTTCCCGAGCTCTGGATTCGCTCGTGAAGCAGCTCCTCCCGGTTGCCGCCGTCGTAGCCGTCGTCGCCTCGGACACCCTCGTATTCCGCGTCACCGGCGCGGGCGACTCCTATGCCGGTTCGCTCGGCGCCGCCGCCGTCACCACCGCGGTGCCGGAACCTTCGACCTACGCGATGATGTTCCTGGGTCTCGGCCTGATCGGCGCATCGCTGCGCGGGCGCCGCGGCGCGCGCTGAACCGTCGAGACCCTTCTTGGGCCTCTTTTGCAATTCAGGCCAGCGCGCGCTGAAGCGCCTCGGCCACCAGCCCGTTGACGCCGCCGTCGAACGCCGCCGCGCGCTCGTTCAGCCGCTTCACCAGTTCGGCCGGCAGCTTGCATGCGAACGGCACCAGGCCCGCAGCGGTATCGCGGCGGCGCTGCTCGCGCCGGTCCACCAGCTCGGCAGCACCTTGAGCGAACCGGCCTGGCACGTCGGCGGACTTCATGCGACCGTCCAGCTTCTTTGCGAGGTTCTTAACGAGGTCGGTCTTCTTCATGCTCATGGCAGGCTTTCGGTTCGGGGATTGAGCTCGATTGTCTCTGGTCTAATCTCCGGCTCACTCACGAACGCTTCCATGGCCATCAAGGCAACCATCTTTAAGGCCAATCTGCAGATTGCCGACATGGACCGCAACGTCTACGTCGACCACGCGGTGACGATCGCGCGCCACCCGTCCGAGACCGACGAGCGCATGATGATCCGGCTCCTCGCGCTGGCGTTAAACCTGCCCGCCGACACCGACCAAGGTACGCTCGAACTCGCCAAGGACTTGTGGGAAACCGACGAGCCCGCGCTCTGGCACAAGGACCTGACGGGCGAGATCAAGCACTGGATCGACGTCGGCCAGCCCGACGACAAGCGCCTGCTGCGCGCCAGCGGCCGCGCCGACCGCACCAGCGTGCTGAGCTACAGCGCGAGCACGCCGATCTGGTGGGCTGGCATCGCCAACAAGGTCGCGCGCGCCGCCAACATCGAGGCTTGGCAGATCGACGTGGCGCAAAGCCAAGCGCTGGCCGGCCTTGCGCAACGCACGATGCACTTGCAGCTGAGCGTGCAGGACGGCACGTGCTGGCTGGGCGACGGGCAACGCTCGATTGAGATCACGCCGCAGCGGCTCAACCCGCGCTGAACCCGGCGCCACCCGGCCGGCACAATGTCGGAATGCAGACACGGCTTCAGACCGCGCCGCTTGCCATCTAACACCTGCCCGTGCGCCACTGCTTCGAAGTCGCTTTCGACGGGCAGGTCTGCGAACTTGAGTAGCAGCTCCTCGCCGGCGCGATGAGCATCACCCACACCGGCGTGGCCCTGAAGCTCCAGGGCCGCGGCATCGCCGCCGCGCTGGTGCGCGCCGCCCTCGATCACGTCGCCGCGGCTGGCTGGAAAGTGCGCCCCCTGTGCTCGTATGCGCGCGCCTACATGCGGCGCCATCCCGAGACCGCCGCGCTGCTCGCCTGACGTGCAATAGATAGGCCCGCCGATTCGCCTTCCGCCCGCTCCGCACGCGGGCGCGAAATGACGGGAGCCTCACGGCACCCGCGCGCCGCAAGGTCTACAACATCTCCCGGAAGACTCCCGCAGCAGTGACACCCAATGCGCTGAACTGGTTCGAGGTGCCGGTGCGCGACTTCGGGTAGAGCGCGGCGCTCCACAGCAGAATCTTCGACTACGACATGCCCGAGATGGCGATGGGAGCGAACCAGATGGGCTTCTTCCCGCACGGGCACGGCAAGGGCGGCGGCGGCGCAAACGTCAAGGGCGGTCAAGGGCGGTCAAGGGCAAGGGCAAGGGCAAGGGCAAGGGCAAGGGCAAGGGCAAGGGCAAGGGCTACGCACCGTCGATCATCGGCACGCTCGTGTACTTGAGCGGCGGCGCCGACCTGCGCAAGGTGCTCGAGCGGGTCGGAAGCGGCCGGTGGCAAGGTGCCGCCCGAGCGCACTGTAATCGGTCAGGGCATGGGCTTTTATGCCGAACTCGCGGACACCGAGGGCAATCGCCTCGGTCTGCACTCGGCGGCCTGAAAGCGCGCGGTGTAGACATCGATCGCGTGCCGCTTCGCGGCGCTGGCGCTGGCATTCGTGCCCGGGTGGCTGATCAGTCCGTCAGTCGGCCCAGCTTCAGTCTGAGAACACGGTCGCAGCGTGCGGCCAGCGATTCGTCGTGCGTGACGAGCACGAACGCCATGCGCCGGCTGCGCGCGAGATCGAGCATCAATGCGAACACGCCGTCGGCGGTTTCGCGGTCGAGGTTGCCGGTTGGTTCGTCCGCGAGCACGCAGGCCGGCGCGCCCGCGAGGGCGCGTGCGATCGCCACGCGCTGGCGCTCGCCACCCGAGAGTTGCGACGGCCGGTGCTGAATGCGTTCGCCCAGGCCAACTTGCGCGAGCACCGCAAGAGCCCGCGCGCGACCCTCGGGCTTGGCCTCGCGCCGGATGCGCAGCGGCATCGCGACGTTGTCGAGCGCGCTGAACTCAGGCAGCAGGTGATGGAACTGGTAGATGAAGCCCAGGTGCTGGTTGCGCCAATCGCCCTGACTGCGGGCGCTCATGTCGGCGAAGTCGCGGCCCTGCAATTGCACCCGGCCTTCCGTCGGTGCATCGAGCCCGCCCATCAAGTGAAGCAACGTGCTCTTGCCCGAGCCCGACGCACCGACGATCGCGAGCGTCTCGCCACGCTTGACGCTGAGGTCGACACCTTGCAGCACGTGCACATCGAGCGCGGCGTCGGTGAAGCGCTTGTGCAGGCCGCTGACGCGGATCACGACGTCATCGTCATTCATAGCGTAGCGCCTCGGCCGGTTGCACGCGGCTGGCCCGCCAGCTCGGGTAGAGCGTCGCAACAAAGGACAGCAGCAGCGAGATGATCACGATTGGCACGATGTCGCCCGCCTGCGGGTCACTCGGCATGCGGCTGATCAGGTAAACGCTGGACGGCAGAAAACTCACGCGCAGCGCCGCCTCGATCATGCCGACCAGCGTGCCGACGTTGAACGCGATCAACAGCCCGAACACCACGCCCGCGAGCGTGCCGATTACGCCCGACAGCGCGCCCTGCACCATGAAGATGCCCATCACCGACCGCGGGCTCGCGCCCAACGTGCGCAGGATCGCGATGTCGGCCTGCTTGTCTGTCACCGTCATCACCAGCGTCGAGACGAGGTTGAACGCGGCGACCGCGACGATCAGCGTCAGAATGATGAACATCAGCCGCTTCTCGAGTTCGACCGCAGAGAACCAGTTCGCGTTGGTACGGGTCCAGTCGCGCACCACGTACTGCGCGCCGAGCGCGGCCTGCAGCGTACTGCCGACCGCGCGCGCGTCGTTGACGTTCTTCAAGCGCAACTGCACACCGGTCGGGCCCTCGACGCGAAATAGCTTGGCCGCGTCGTCGACATGCACCAGCGCGAGCGTGCTGTCGTACTCGTAGTGACCGGCATCGAAGGTGCCAACCACCGTGAGCTGCTTCAATCGAGGGACTTCACCGGCGGGTGTGATCTGTCCCCCCGGCAGCACCAGCGTCACCTTGTCGCCCTCGTGCACGCCGAGCGAGCGCGCCAGCTCGATGCCGAGGACGATGCCCCAGTTGCCCGGCACGAGCCGCGCGAGCACCGTGTCCCTGAGCTTCGCGGCAATCTCGGTGACGGTTGCCTCGTCGTCTGGCGAGATGCCGCGCACGATCACGCCTCGCATGTCGTCGCCGCGCGCCATCAGCGCCTGCGAGCTCACAAACGGTGCCGCGCCGAGGACCTGCACGCCGACCTCGGGCACGCCACGGATCGTCGCGATCGTGCCGTGCCAATCGGGCAAAGCATTGCCGTCGGCAGCTGTCACCTCGACGTGCGCGACCACCGACAGCATCTTGTCCTGCACTTCCTTACGGAAGCCGTTCATCACCGACAGCACGATGATCAGCGCGGCGACGCCGAGCGCGATACCAAGCATAGAGACGCCGGAGATGAACGAGATGAAGCCGTTGCGCCGCCCGCTGCGCCCGGCACGCGTGTAGCGCCAGCCGATCTGAAGTTCGTAGGGCCAGTTCATGGGGGTGGGATGCTACAGGAGGCGTTCACCGGCCCACGCGCAGACCACGCCGGATAATCAGCACATGCACTTGCTGATTCCCTTTGCGTCGGCCTTGTCCGAGACCGCCACGCAGGTGCTGCGCGATCTTGTGCTGCCGAATCTCGCGCAATTGCTCGCGCGCCTCACCCTGACCGAACGTGACGACGCAGATGTGCTCACGCTGTCGCCGCCGCACGAGCGTGCCTGGGCACACGCGCAGGGTTGGCGCGGTGCCGACGGCTGCCTGCCGTTTGCCGCGCAGGCCGCGGCGGCCGACGGCGTCGAAGTCGGCGACCTGGCCTGGGGCCTCGTCACGCCGACGCATTGGCATGTCGGGCGCGATCACGTCACGCTCGCCGACCCGGCCGCGCTGAGACTGAGCGCCGACGAATCGCGCGCCGCGCTCGCCGAGTTGCGCGGTTTGTTCGAGAGCGAGGGGTTCCGCGTCGAATGGGGCGCCGCCTCGCGCTGGTATGTGGCGCACGAACGCCTGGCCGAGTTGCCGACCGCGTCGCTGGACCGCGTGATCGGGCGCAACGTCGAACTCTGGATGCGCAGCACGCAAGACAAACTGATCCGACGCCTGCAAAGCGAATTGCAACTGCTGCTCTACACGCATGCGCTCAACGACGAGCGCGAGCAGCGCGGCGAGCTCACGCTGAACTCGTTCTGGCTCAGCGGCTGCGGTCGCGCGCAGCCAGCACCGAACAACGTGCGCGTCGACGGCACCCTGCGCGCGCCGCTGCTCGCGGAAGACTGGGCCGCGTGGGCGCAGGCCTGGCGCACGCTCGATGCGGGCGACGTGGCGGCGTGCCTGGCCGTCGCGCGGGCGGACCGGCCGGTGACCTTGACGCTGTGCGGCGACCGTGGCGCGCATCGCTTCGAATCCATGCCGCAAGGCGTGTGGCAGCGAGTCAGCAACCGCTGGAAGACGAGCGAGCCTCACATACTGCTGGAGTCGCTCTGATGCACACCCCCGCAATTAAGCTGCGAGACGCGCCGCCGCGCGCCGTCTGGGCGCTCGAGCAGGCGGGTGCGCACCCGTTGCTTGCGCGGCTGTTTGCCGGCCGCGGCGTGCGCGCGCCGGATGAACTCGACGACGGCCTCGCGCGCCTGCTGCCGCCGGCCGACCTGCTCGGCGCGCGGGCCGCGGCACGCCTGCTCGCCGAGGTGATTGCGCGCCAGCAACGGGTCTGCGTCGTCGCCGACTACGACTGCGACGGCGCGACCGCCTGTGCCGTCGCGATACGCGGTCTGCGTCTGCTCGGCGCGGAGCCCGACTCGGTGCACTATGTCGTGCCCGACCGCGCCGTGCACGGCTACGGGCTCACGCCGGCGATCGTCGATCTGGCGCTGTTGCGCAGACCCGATGTGCTGCTCACGGTGGACAACGGCATCGCAAGCATCGACGGCGTCGCGCATGCGCGCGCGCAGGGCCTGAGCGTGGTCGTGACAGACCATCACCTACCGGCGCTGGTGGGCGACAAGATTGTGTTGCCGGACGCGAACGTGATCGTGAACCCGAACCAGCCCGGCTGCGGCTTCGCAAGCAAGAGCCTGGCCGGCGTCGGCGTGATGTTCTACGTGCTGCTCGCGCTGCGCTCCGAGTTGCGCGAGCGTGGCGTGTTCACGCCAGCAACGCAGCCGCGGCTCGACGCGCTGCTCGATCTGGTTGCGCTCGGCACCGTTGCCGATGTGGTCAAGCTCGATGCGAACAACCGCCGTCTCGTAGCGCAAGGCCTGAAGCGCATCCGCGTCGGCCAGGTGCACGCGGGCGTCGCCGCGCTCTTCAGCGCCGCCGGCCGCAATGCACAGCGCGCGAGCGCATTCGATTTCGGCTTCGCGCTCGGGCCTCGCATCAACGCGGCCGGACGCTTGTCGGACATGACGCTGGGCATCGAATGCCTGCTCACCGACGACCCCGGCCGCGCCGCCGACCTCGCGAAGCAGCTCGACGCGATCAACCGCGAGCGCCGTGAGGTCGAGAGCGGCATGCGCGAGCAGGCCGAAGCATGGCTCGAACGACTGATGGCGCAGCAGGCGGATACCACGCCTGCCGCGCTCGCGATCTTCGATGCCGGCTTTCACGAGGGTGTGGTCGGCATCGTCGCATCGCGCCTGAAGGACCGCGTGCATCGTCCGACCTTCGTGTTCGCCCGAGGCCAAGATGGGCTGCTGAAAGGCTCGGGCCGATCCATCCCCGGATTTCATCTTCGCGACGCGCTGGACCTGCTGGCCAAGCGCCACCCCAAGGTGCTCAAGCGTTTCGGCGGCCACGCAATGGCCGCCGGGTGCACGCTGGACGAACAGCACTTCGCGACCTTCGATGCCGCCTTCCAGCAGGTCGCCGCCGAATGGCTGGACGCAGTCACGCTGTCGCGCACACTGCTCAGCGACGGGCCGCTCGGCGTCGAGAATTTCAACGCGCAGACCGTGCATGTGCTGGACGCGCAGGTCTGGGGTCAGGCCTTCGAGCCACCGGTGTTCGTCGACGAGGTCGAGGTCATCTCGCAGCGCCTGGTCGGGGAAAAACACCTGAAGCTCGCAGTGCGTTTCGGCGGCGCGGTGCGCGATGCGATCTGGTTCGGTCACAGCGAGCCAGTGGCGTCGAGGGTGCGGCTCGCCTACCGGCTCAGCATCGACGAATACAACGGCCGCGAGCGCGTGCAGATGGTGGTGGAGGCCGCGGGCTGAATCACAACAGCCGCTGCTGCTTGCTAGCGGTTTTGCGCGAATACATGTCGGTGTCGGCATGCGCCAGCAACGCGTCGACGGTGTGGCCGTCGCCGGGGTACATTGCCAGGCCGACCGCTCCGCTCACCGTCAGATCGGCGTCGCCCACGGCCTTAACGCTGGTGAGCGGCTGGCATAGCAACTGCTCGACATGGCGCCTCACCTGATCGGCGGCATTCGCGTCGTTCACGTCGTTGACCAGAATCACGAATTCGTCGCCCGCATAGCGCGCGACCATGTCGCCCGAACGGGTCATCGCACGCAGCCGGCTGCCGATCTCGATCAGCACCTTGTCGCCACCCTCATGACCGAGTCGGTCGTTGAACGATTTGAAATTGTTCAGGTCGAGAAACAGTACCGCGAACACGCGGTCGTCGGCCAGGCGGCGGTGCTGGCCGATGCGGTCGGCGATGTTGCGCACGATCACGTCGCGGTTGACCAGGCCAGTGAGCACGTCTACGCGCAGCCGCTGCTGCATCGCGCGAAAGCTGTCGGCCAGCTCGCCGATCTCGTCGTTGCGGTGCACCGCCAGCGGCGTGTCAAGCCGGCCTTCGCCGACAGCGTGCGCGCCCTCGGCGATGCGGTGCAGATCGGCTGCGACCGAGCCCAGGATCCACAGCCCGAGCAACGTGGCAGCGAGCGCCGCGACCGCAGTGATCACCGCGGTGCGAGTCACGTTGGCGGTGACGCCGTGCATGAAATCGGCGCGCGGCACGGCGACGACGGTGACCCAGTCCAACCCGGCCGCATCGCGCAGACGGTCGAACGCAAGCTGAATCGACGCACCATCGGGTGCCGTGAAGCGCAACGTGTGCGCCGACATGTTGGCGCCCTGCTCCGCGAGCACGCGCTGCACCTCGGCGTAGGCCGCGACCTGGATTGCGTCTCCGCTGTCGGCGGCATTCAGTCGTTCGTTCTTGCCGTCAGCACCGAGCTTGACATTGGCACTGCGCGACGACGCGATCAGCTTGCCATCGGGCTCGATGATGAACGCCAGCGCGTGCTCGCTGACCTTGATCCGCCGCACGAAATCGTTCAGCGCGCGCAGCGACAGGTCGGTGGCCACCACACCCTCGAGATCGCCATTGGTTGCCAGCACACGGCGCGCGCGCGTGGCCACCAGCTCGGCGGTACGGAAATCGATGTAGACCGAGGTCCAGGTGTCCGAGGAGGTGGTCGCGCCGGCCTTGTACCAAGGTCGGGCGCGCGGCTCGAAGACCGTGGCCTCCAGCGTCTGCGGGCCTAGCACGCCGTTGATGCCGGTGAAGCGATACAGTCGGCGCGAATCTTCGGCGCGCACCTTGACGCGCAACTCGGCATCCTGCTGCGAAAAGCGCCACAGCCCAAAGGACTGGCCCTGGCGATTGCCGTAATAGACGTAGTTGTTCGGATCGAGGTGCAACGAGGTCGCGATCCAGAAGCGCGTGCGCAGTTCTTCCAGCACGCCGTCGATAGCTCGGGGCGCAGCCATGCCGTTCGGAAACGCCGCCTCGAGCACGGCACCGGAGCCAACCACATGCCGGTCCACCGCCTGACCGATTCGCGCCACGGTCTCGAGCAGCAGCTGGTCGGACATGGTGTCGACAGCTTGGCTGCCGGCGCGATAGGACAAGGCACCGATCAACACCGTGACACCGATGACCAACGCAGCATAAGGCAGCGTCAGCAGCCGACGCAGGGACGCACGTTTCGAAATTCTGATTCTCCCGGGGCCACGATCCGCCCGATCCGTGCAGTCTAGGTGACGGACAGGCGCACATGCCGGTGGGAAACTCCCGGGCACGGTCGGCCGTGAGGAACGGCATGATCCAGGGGCACACCCACCACACACGACACCTGCCATGCACACGACGCCGTCGATCCTGGTATTGCTTCGCGGTCGAACCAAACCGGCCGGCCTGCTCGCGCCGGTCCTAGCCGCGCTGCTGGCCGGCTGTGGAGGCGACGGCGGCGCACCGCTCACCCCGGCCCCGCCCTTCAGCGACCCAGCGTGGTGGGGCTACGCACGCGACGCTGAGCACTCGGCCACGGGCGCGATCGCCACGCAGGACCTGAACCGCATCGACTGGTCGACGCCGCTCGACCTCGCGCCCCAGTACCAAGCCAGCGGCGCACTGCTGATCCACTACGGCTCGCCCGTCGTCACGACCAGCAACACGGTGATCGTGCCGGTGAAGACCGGCGCCACCAGCGGCTTTCGCTTTGAGGCGCACAGCGGCACGACCGGCGCGCTGATCTGGTCAGCACTCAGCGACTACGTGCTGCCGACCCACAACTGGACGCCGAGCTACAACCTTGCATTGACGCGCGCGAATCGGCTCTACGCGCCGGGTGCGGGCGGCAAGCTGCTGTTTCGCGACAACCCGGACACGGCCGGCGGCACGGTTCAGACTGTGGTGTTCTACAGCGACGCGGCCTACGCCGCGGCACCGATGACCTACGACACGCAGGTCTTCGTCAATACGCCACTGACCACCGACACGGCAGGCAACGTCTACTTCGGCTTCATCGCCACCGGGTCGACGCCGGCGGGCCTGAACAGCGGCATCGCCCGCATCGGCGCCGACGGTGTCGGCAGCTGGGTCGGCGCCTCCGCCGCGGCCGGCGACGCGGCCATCGCCAAGGTCGCAACCAACAGCGCACCGGCGCTGTCCAACGACGGGCTCACGCTCTACGTCGCGGTGAACACCGCACCGGTCGCCGGCACGGTGCAGTTCGGCTACTTGCTCGCACTCGACAGCACGACGCTTGCCGTGAAGGGCAAGGCGGTGCTGGACGACCCGGCCGCTGGCACGCGCGCCCGCATCACCGACGACGCCACCTCGTCGCCCACCGTCGGCCCCGACGGCGACGTGTTCTACGGCGTGCTCGAGAGCGTCTTCGGCAGCCACAACGCGCGCGGCTGGCTGTTGCATTTTGATGCGAAGCTCACGACGCTCAAGGTACCGGGTTCGTTCGGCTGGGACGACACCGCTTCCATTGTGCCGGCCACCATGGCTCCTTCGTACACCGGCACCTCGAGCTATCTGCTCGCGACCAAGTACAACAACTACGACGGCATAGGCAGCGGCG
>JANYBE010000120.1 GCA_025360945.1 Rhizobacter sp.
TCAGTAGTGGGGCGGCATCTCCTCGCGCAGGCTGCGAAAGCCGCCCATCTCGCTCGCCGCGGCGTGCGCCTGCATCTGGTCCAGCCTGCGAACGAGTGTGTCGATCTGCGCCTGCTGGCTCGCCACCAGCCGGTTCAGCTCGTCCAGCAGGTCTTCGCCGAAGGTCGCCTTGATCTCGAGATCGACGAGGCGATGTTCGATTTCGGTGAGGGATCTGTCCATCATGCTCGGGCTCAAAATCGGAGTGTCGCCGAAGCGCTCGCCAGCCGTGTGCGGCCAGGAGCCGGCTCGAAGAAGCGGCTGTTGCCTTCGTTGACGATCACCCAGCCGGCGTAGCGGCGTGCGAACAGGTTGTCGCCGCGCACGGTCTTGCAACACGCGACCATGTCGCTGCGAGATGACCACTTGAGCCCGGCGTCACCCCGCAGGTACTTCGTTGCGGGTTTGTCCGCAGCAAATCCCGTTCCAAAACAGTACAACGCGAGTAGGCTGGCACAGCGGGATTGGCCGCGGCATAGCATCTTGCCCGCGTCGACGCCGACGCATCCAAAACACCAGGAGACTTCCGATGACGATCCGCTTCAATGTGAATGGCAAGGCGGTGGACGTGAAGGCCGAAGCCGACACGCCGCTGCTGTGGGTGATAAGGGACGAGATCGGCCTGACCGGCACCAAGTTCGGTTGCGGCATGGCGCTGTGCGGCGCGTGCACGGTGCATCTGGACGGCGTGCCGGTGCGTTCGTGCCAGACCCCGCTGTCGGCTGCCGAGGGCAAGAGCGTGACGACGATCGAGTCGATGGCGTCTACCGAGATCGGTAAGCGAGTTCAGGCCGCCTGGGTGGCGCTGGACGTGCCGCAGTGCGGCTACTGTCAATCCGGGCAGATCATGAGCGCGGTCGCGCTGCTCAAATCTACGCCGAAGCCGACCGATGCCGACATCGACGGCGCCATGTCGGGCAATATCTGCCGCTGCGGCACCTACCCACGCATCCGCGCCGCCATCCAGATGGCCGCCGGGACGAAGGGAGCCTGACCATGAAGACCTCACACAACGCCTCGCGTCGTCACTTCATCCAGACCGGCGCCGTCGTTGGCAGCGGCCTTTTCACCGGCGGCCTGTTGGTGGGCTGCGCGATGATGCCCGACAAGGGTCCGATGGCCGAGGCCCTGCGGCCCAGTGCCACTGCCGTGGGCGCGATGCCCAATGCCTGGGTCAAGGTCGGCACCGACAACACTGTCAGCATTATCTGCGCGCGGGCCGAGATGGGCCAGGGCACGTTCACGTCAATGCCGATGCTGGTGGCCGAAGAACTCGAAGTCGACCTTACAAAGATCCGCGTGGAGATGGCGCCGGCCGGCGAGCCCTACACGAACGCGATGCTCGGTGGCCAGCTCACCGGCGGCTCGACCTCAGTGCGCGAGGCCTACGACAAGCTACGCGTCGCGGGGGCCCAGGCACGCATGATGTTGGTCTCCGCCGCGGCCGAACGCTGGAAGGTCGACCCGGCCGCCTGCAAGGTCGCCAACGCGGTGATCACTGGCCCCGGCGGTCAGACGCTGACGTACGGCGAAGTTGCCGAGGCGGCTTCTAAGCTCACGCCGCCGAAGGATCCTGCGCTCAAGCCCGCGAAGGACTTCAAGAGCGTCGGCAAGTGGGTCAAGCGTCTGGACACGCCGGCCAAGGTCGACGGCAGCGCCGAGTTCGGCATCGACGTCAAGCTGCCCGGCATGTTGTACGCCGCGCTGGCGCAGTGCCCGGTGATCGGTGGCAAGCCGAAGAGCTTCGACGCCGCGCAGGCGACGGGTATGCCCGGCGTGAAGAAGGTGGTGCAGATCAGCGACGGTGTGGCGGTCGTCGCCGACACGTACTGGCATGCCCGCAAGGCGCTCGACACGGTCAAGGTAGTCTGGGACGAAGGCGCCGGCAGGTCGTTGAGCTCGCCCGGTGTCGCCGCGGCCCTGAAGACGGCCAGCGCGAGCTCGGGCGCTGAGTTCCGCAAGCTCGGCGACTATGCCGGCGGCTATGGTGCGGCGGCGAAAAAGGTCGAGGCAACCTACGAGCTGCCGTTTCTGTCGCATGCGCCGATGGAGCCGATGAACTACACCGCCGACGTGCGCGCGGATTCGTGCCTGCTCTACGGGCCGACGCAGTTCCAGCAGGCGGCGGTCGGCGTGGCCGCGGCAGTCACCGGGCTGAAGCCCGAGCAGATCACGATCCGCACCACATTCCTTGGCGGCGGCTTCGGGCGCCGCATCGACTTCGACTACATCGTGCAGGCGATCGAGGTCTCCAAGGCCGTGGGTGCGCCGGTCAAGCTGCTGTGGTCGCGTGAAGACGACATGAAGCACGACTTTTATCGTCCGATCAGCCGCCACACGCTGTCGGCCGGGCTTGGCGCGAACGGCATGCCGACGGCGCTGAAGCTGCATATGACCTCGCCGTCGGTGACGCAGCGCCTGTTCGCAGCCTTCGTGAAGGACGGTCTGGACCCGTTCATGACCGAGGCGGCGGTCACGCCCTACGACATCCCGAACCAGCTCGGCCAGGTGGTCATTCACGACACCGGGCTGCGCGTGGGCTACTGGCGTTCGGTCTCGCACGCGCTGAACGTCTTCGCGAACGAGTCCTTCATCGACGAGCTCGCGGCCGCCGCCGGCAAGGATCCGGTCGCGTACCGGCAGGCGCTGCTGACCAAGGAGCCGCGTTACCTGAAGGTGCTCGCAACGGCTGCCGAGAAGGCGGGCTGGGGCACACCGGCTCCTGCGGGGCGCGCACGTGGCGTGGCAGTGATGGAAGGCTACGGCACCTACCTCGCGATGGTCTCGGAAGTGTCGGTATCGGGCAAGGACATCCGCGTGCACCGCGTCACGGTCGCGGCCGACGTCGGCAGCATGGTCAATGCCAACGTCGTGGCGCAGCAGATCGAAGGCAGCATCATCTTCGGTCTGTCGGCCACGCTGTTCGGCGAAATCACGCTCAAGAATGGCGTCGTCGAGCAGAGCAACTTCAACGACTATCCGGTCGTGCGCATGAACGAGTCGCCGGTGATCGACGTGCAGATGATCGCCAGCACCGAGAAGCCCGGTGGCATCGGCGAGCCGAACACCGCGCTGATCGGCCCGTCGGTGAGCAATGCGGTGTTCGCCGCGACCGGACAGCGCTTGCGCAAGCTGCCGCTGCGCCTGGCCTGAGTTCACGCGCTGCGTGACGAAGGAAGCCCGCTGCGGCGGGCTTCCTCTTTTGTGACACGGGACTTGATGTCGATGCTGTTGAGAACGCTGTGGGCTGCGGTGCTGGCGTGTGGGTGCGGTTTGGCCGTCGCCCAGGATTACGAGCGCGAGACCCGCTGGGAAAAGGAGACGCTGGCCACGCTGATGGTCGGCGAGGCGGTGCAGATAGAGCAGAAGAACGGGCACCGGTTTGTGGGCTTGTACACGCTTGCAAAGCAACCGCGCGGCGCGGCGATCATCGCGCATGGGCGCGGCTGGGGGCCCGATTTCGAGCTATACGGCGTGCTGCGCACGACACTGGCCGAGGCAGGCTACTCGACCCTGTCGATCCAGCTGCCGGTGCTGCCGGGCACGGCCAAGATCGGCGACTACCTGCCGATGTTCCCGGATTCGACCGAGCGCTTCACGCTGGCGGCCGAGTGGCTGCATGCGAAGGGCTACAAGAAGGTCGCGATCGTGTCGCACAGCCTGGGCGCGACGATGGCCAACCAGTACCTGATCACGGCGCCGAACCCGGCCGTCGATGCCTGGGTCTTCATTAGCATCATCAACGGCCTGCAGGAGATGTACCGCATCAAGATCCCGGTGCTCGACGTGTTCGGCACGCTGGACTGGCAGGTGGTGCGCTATGGCGCGGACGAGCGGCGCGCGCAAATCCTGAAGATCACCGGATCGGAGCAGGTCGTCATCCAGGGAGCCGAGCACTTCTTCGATCAGCAGCACGACGAGCTGACGCGAGTGATCGCTGCCTTTCTGGGGCGCGTCTTGAAGTAGTGAACAAGCCCTAGCCGTGCAGCCGGCTGTGGCGCGGCACACTGGCGAGCAAGAACTCCATCTGGTCGGCGAGGATGCGACGGCCACGCAGAATCATGTCTTCGTGCAGGCTGGGCACGTAGGGCAGGTACATCAGCGAGAGGTTGGCTTCCTCGGGCATGCGATTGCCCTTGTGGCCGTTGCATGGGCGGCATGCAGTGATGCAGTTCATCCACGTATCGAAGCCGCCGCGCGAGGTCGGCACGATGTGCTCGCGCGTCAGGTCATCGAAGCGGAAGTGGTGACCGCAGTACGCGCAGACACCGCGGTCGCGTGCGAACAGCTTCGGGTTGGACAGCGCCGGCGTCTGCCGCCAAGCGCGGCTCGGCACCGAGCCACGCACCGCGATGATCGGGTGGACTTCGATGCGCGATTGCAGGCCGGTGCGCTTTTGCGTGCCGCCGCGCAGCACATAGAAGGCATCGCCCAGGGTCCAGGCGACGCCGTCGCTTGCATAGATCACGGCCGCTTCTTTGGCCGAAAGCCAGGCTTGGGGCCGGCCTGACACGTCGAGTTGCAGTACTTCCATGAGGTGCCTAGCGTAATGCAGACGCGCACTTCGCTCAAGGCCCCGCGGTATGGGCACAACGTCATCATGCCGTCATGCGGCCGACGGATACAGGCCGCGCTCGCGCGCCATCAGGCGCGTCAGACCGAGCAGCGCGTCGATGTTTGGCGTCGGCAGCGCGAGCCGCACGCCGATCTCGCGCACGGCGCTGACCAGCGAGTCGAGCTCGAGCGCGCGGCCGGCCATCGCATCCTGCAGCATCGACGTCCTGAAGCTGCCGAGCTGGCGCGCCACTGCCATGCGTTCCTCGCCCGACTGCGTGATCGGGCAGCCGATCTGCGCGCCTATGCGTTGCGCCTCGTCCATCGTGCGGAGCATGAACGCGTGGACCAGCGGGTCGTCGATGATGCGGTCGGACGGCGCACCGGTAAGCGCGGAGACCGGGTTCATCGTCATGTTGCCCCACAGCTTGTACCAGATGTCGTGGCGAATGTCGCTGCTGGCCTCGGCGGTGAAGCCGCCGTCGGCGAGTGCGTCGCGCACGCGCGCTGCACGTGTCGAAGCGCCTCCGCTCGGTTCGCCGACGATCAGCCGGTCGCCGAAGCCGTGACGGATCACGCCTGGCTCGGGGCTCGAACAGGTCAGGTGGACGACGCAGCCGAGCACGCACTCGAGTGGCAGCGCGGCGGCAATGCGGCCATCGGGGTCGATGCTGGTGAGGCGGCGGTCCGTGAGTGCCGACGCGGCGGGCAAGGTCTGCAAGAACCACCACGGCACGCCGTTCATCGCCGGCATCACCACCGTCTTGGATCCGAGCAGCGCCTGCACCGAAGCGCCTGCATCGGCCAGCGCCTGACCCTTGAGTGCGACGACGACCAACTCCTGCACGCCGAGCGCGTGGGCGTCGTCGTCGGCATTGATGGCGACGCTCGTCTCCTGCCCGCCGGCCACCAGCCGCAGTCCGTGCGCGCGCACCGCCGCGAGCGTCGCGCCACGCGTCAGCGCCGAGACCTCGTGCCGCGCGGCCGCGAGCCGCGCCGCGATCAAGCCCCCGACTGCACCCAAACCCACCACCGCGATCTTCATGCCGCACCCTCGTGTGTCGTTCGCGGGCGATGGTAGCCGTCGTCGGCCCTTATCGCGCGTCCTCGGCCCAGCGCCGGTCCGGCCCAAGCGGCCCGAGACCCGCCCCTGGCGGGTGGAGGTGGTGCGCCGCCCCCGGGTGCCCCGTCTAGGCTCGAATGCCTAGAAAAAGTCCGGAAATTGTCGTGCGCCCCTTGTCGCGTTCGTGCCATCATTCGAAAAATAGCACGATCGTTCGTTTTGTCGACCCTTCAATCCACTGCCCCGTGACCCACACCCCGGCCATTTCCGATGAGCTCGCCACCGACCTGAGCGCCGCGCCGGTGCGGCCGCTGATGAAGGGTCGTCAGACACGGGCAACTATCCTCGAGGCAGCGCTCTCGCTGGCCTCGCACATGGGGCTCGAAGGCCTGTCGATCGGCGCGCTCGCCGAAGTGACGCAGATGAGCAAGTCAGGAGTGTTCGCCCACTTCGGCTCGCGCGAGGAGTTGCAGATCTCGGTGGTGCGCGAGTACCACGCGCAGTTCTCGGCCGAGGTGTTCGAGCCGGCGATGAAGGCCGCACGCGGCCTGCCGCGGCTGCGCGCGTTGTTCGACCGCTGGTTCAAGCGGGTCTCGTTCGAGATCGACGCCGGCTGCATCTACATCAGCGGCGCGGTCGAGTTCGACGACCGGCCGGGCCCGGTGCGCGACGCCCTCGTGTCGATGGTGCAGACCTGGCAAAACGCGCTCGAGCGCGCGATCCGCATTGCCATCGACGAGGGCCATCTGCGCGCCGACACCGATCCGAAGCAGATGCTGTTCGAGGTCCACGGCCTGATCCTCGCGCTGCACCACGACGCGCGCTTCCTGCGCCACGCCGGCGCCGATGCGCGCGCCCGCGCGGCGTTTGACAACGTGCTGTCGCACTACCTCGAGACCAAAGTGCCGGCCCGCCGCACGCGTGCCACCCGATCCGCTTAATTTCATTCCAGGAGTTCACGCTATGCCCCACTACACCCCGCCGCTGCGTGACATGCAGTTCGTGATGCACGAGTTGCTCAACGTGGTCGACGAACTGAAGATGCTGCCGGCGCATGCCGACATCGACGTCGACACGATCAACGCGGTGATCGAAGAGGGCGGCAAGTTCGCCAGCACCGTGCTCGCGCCGATCAACCAGGGTGGCGACGAAGAAGGCTGCGTGCTTGACAAGACCACGCACGAGGTCAAGGCGCCGACCGGCTTCAAGGCGGCCTACACGCAGTTCGTCGAAGGCGGCTGGCCGGCGCTGAGCTGCGATCCGGCCTTCGGCGGCCAAGGTCTGCCGCACCTGGTGAACCAGTGCATGTACGAGATGATGAACTCGGGCAACCAGGCCTGGACCATGTACCCTGGCCTGTCGCATGGCGCATACGAGGCGCTGCACGCGCACGGCTCGGATGCGCAAAAGGCCATGTACCTGCCCAAGCTCACGAGCGGCCACTGGACCGGCACGATGTGCCTGACCGAATCGCACTGCGGCACCGACCTCGGGCTGCTGCGTACCAAGGCCGAACCGCAGGCCGACGGCAGCTACAGGATCACCGGCAACAAGATCTTCATCTCGGCCGGCGAGCACGACATGGCCGCCAACATCGTCCACCTCGTTCTCGCACGTCTGCCCGATGCGCCAGCCGGCTCGAAGGGCATTTCGCTCTTCGTCGTGCCCAAGTTTTTAGTCAACGAAGACGGCTCGCTGGGCGTGCGCAACCCGATCTTCTGCGGCGGGCTCGAGCACAAGATGGGCATCCACGGCAACGCGACCGCCCAGCTCA
>JANYBE010000194.1 GCA_025360945.1 Rhizobacter sp.
TCCATCAGAGCGACGCGACCCTCGATGCGTTGGACACCTGGAACAAGGGCACGCACGGCCGCAGCGGGCTGGTCGACAGGGTCAAGGCCTCGACCATCGACGAGGCGCAGGCCGAGAACCGCGTGATCGAATTCCTGCAGCGCCATGTGTCCAAGGGAAAGTCGCCGATGTGCGGCAACAGCATCTGTCAGGACCGGCGCTTCCTGGCGCGGACGATGCCGCGGCTCGAAGCCTATTTTCACTACCGCAACCTCGACGTCAGCACGCTGAAGGAACTTGCGCGACGCTGGAAGCCGGACATCATGGCCGGTTTCCGCAAGGCGCAGGCGCACACCGCGCTGGCCGATATCGAAGAATCGATCGACGAACTCGCGTACTACCGCGAGCACTTTTTGTCCGTGTAGTGCTTGCGGGAAAACCCCAGCCAGCATAGAATGCGGGCTTCGCCAAGGTCCAGGCCTTGGCGTTTCGTTCATCCCCTCTGACCTCATCGAGTGTTCGCGTGTTCCGCCATCCGGCGCCACGCAGTTCGAACCCAAGCTGCATCTGAGCTTGCGGGAATGGTTGGCGGCGATGCCGTCGCTTTGACTGTTCCCGATTTTCTGCCTCCAGAGCAAGTCTGCGCGGGCCGGTTCGGACCTTCTCCCCAGCGACTGATTGGTTGCTCCCTCACCGGAGCAGCCGCTGCGTTGATGCGCGCCCTCCACATGTCGGCGAGCTCTGCGCGTGTGTTTGAAGAAGAAAGAAGACCATGAGTTTCGAATCCCTGGGCCTGCACGAAGCCCTCTTGAAAGCCGTCGCCAGCTCCGGCTACGACACTGCCACCGAAGTTCAGTTGCAGGCGATTCCGCCCGCGATCGAAGGCGCCGATTTGATGGTGTCCGCCAGCACCGGCAGCGGCAAGACCGCAGCGTTCATCCTGCCGGCACTGCAACGCGTGCTGGCCGCACGTGCGGGCGAGAAGAGCCGTCAGCGCGGTACGATCTATGGCCCGCGCGTTCTGGTGCTCGCACCGACTCGCGAGCTGGCGATGCAAGTCGCAAAGGCCGCCGCGACATACGGCCGCTGGGTGCCGGGCCTGCGTGTGGCGACGGTCGTCGGCGGCGTGCCGTACCCGGCCCAGATCGCCGCGCTGCGCGGTCCGCTGGACATCCTGATCTCGACCCCGGGCCGCCTGCTCGACCACATCCAGACCGGCAAGTGCATTCTGGAAAACGTCGAACTTCTGGTGCTCGACGAAGCCGACCGCATGCTCGACATGGGCTTCATCGACGACATCAACACGATCGCCGAGCAGATCCCCGCGACGCGCCAGACGGTGATGTTCAGCGCAACCTTCCTCGGCCACGTCGGCCGCCTCGCGCAGAACCTGCTGCGCGACCCGAAGCGCATCGACGTGGCTTCGCACACTGACACGCACGCCAACATCGAACAGCGCCTGCACTGGGCCGACAACGCGAACCACAAGAACGCGCTGCTCGACCACATCCTGACCCAGAAGGAGATGGAACAGGCAGTGGTGTTCACGAGCACGCAGCGCGACGCCGACTGGCTCGCCGACCGCCTTGCCGACATGGGCCACCACGTCGCGTCGCTGCACGGCGGCCACCCGCAAGGTCGCCGCAACCGCGTGCTGCAGGGCCTACGCAACAAGCAGCTGAAGATCCTCGTCGCGACCGACGTCGCCGCGCGTGGCATCGATGTGCCGACGATCAGTCACGTCATCAATTACGGTCTGCCGATGAAGGCCGAGGACTACGTTCACCGCATCGGCCGCACCGGTCGCGCCGGGCGCAACGGCCTGGCGGTGACGCTTGCCGAGCGCATGGACGCCGGAATGATCCGCCGCATCCAGCAGTTCACGACGCAGAACATCCCGGTCAACGTCGTCGCCGGCCTCGAGCCTAAGACGCCGGAGCCGAAGATGTATGCGCCGCGCCCAGAGGGCGGCGCGCCGGGTCGCTTCGGTGGCAAGCCGTTCGGCCACAAGCCGAGTTTCGGTAAGAAGGCGTTCGTACCGCGCGGTGAGGGTTTTGCGCCCCGCGGTGGCGAAGGTTTCGCGCCGCGCGAGCGCGCGCCATTCAACCGCGATACTACGCACTTCGAGCCGCGCGCCCCGCACAACGCCGACGCGCGCAGCCCGTTCGATCGCGCACCGGCCGCCGGCCGCGTCGATCACAAGGCGGGTGCCAGTTTTGCGCCGCGCAAGCCGGGTGCGCCCACGGGCAAGACCGGCTTCAAGCCGCAGCGTCCGCGTCCGGGTGGCTTCACGCGCTAATCTGCCTGACAATCCCCTCGAAAGGGCCCGCACTCGCGGGCCTTTTGCGTGGAGGAGCGTGGCTTGACTGTTGATCCTGATCGCCCTGCCG